>WQRM01000015.1 GCA_009786735.1 Oscillospiraceae bacterium
GGCGGCGCGACCGAGCAACTCGCGGCTGTCGCCCAAGGCGCTGCTTGACGTGGGTTATGATACGCTGCCGAGCTGGGAGGATGCGCTGAAGAGGATGCTGGGAGGATGGCGATGTTGAAACGTATGATTGGGCTGGCGTTGGGGTTGCTGGTGCTTGCGGGTTGTGGGCGCATGGCGACGTTGCCTGTGGTGGATGAACCCGCGACAGAGACGACGGAGTATATCACCACGACCACGGAGGCGACCACCACCGAAGAATCCACCACGGCAGTTCCGCGCGAGTGGCCGGGTGTGCCGCATGCGTATTGGGAGATATTGAACAGTCCGGGCAATTTTCCATCGCCTGCTGCGGGTTTTGCATTAGCAGACATCAATGGCGATGGCGTGGTGGAGTTGGTGATGGTGACTCGGCAGGGCTGGGGAGAGCACATATGGCTTGATTTGGTTGGATTGTTTACACAGCGTGATGGGCAGGCATATAATTTGGCGTTTGGTGGCAGCAGTCGTTTTGGTTTCTCGATTGCGGCTGATGGCACAATTGTTTTTGAAAACAGAGTTAATGACGGCTCTTTTACCAGCATTTTTGTTTCGGAAAGACTGGAACCCCACGCAGTGGAAACAATCCAACTGACAGGCACGACGACATTCAGTCGCTGGCACGATGATGGCACGGTGACTCGCTGGTATCACAACATGCAAGATGTGTTGCGTGAGGTGACAGAGGAACAATACGAGGCAATACAGCGGCGTTATCAGGTTGCTAATCCCATGCAGTTCGACGTGACATGGTTTGAGGAGTGAGGCACCCCCTGTCCTGCGGGACATCCCCCTCTAAAGAGGGGGACTGGGGCTTGCTGTTTCGGCTGACGAAAAAATCCCCACGCGCGCAGCGCGACTAAAGTTTTTTGTGCTACTTTTTTTCAAAAAAGTAGCGAGAAGAAAAGTAGCGAGAAAGAGGACAACACATGATAATCATACAACAACTTTGCGCGGAGTTTGGCTTGCAGGTGTGGCAGGTGGAGAACGTGATTGCGCTGATTGATGAGGGCAACACGATACCCTTCATCGCGCGCTATCGCAAGGAGCAGCACGGCACGCTCGACGACCAGGTGCTGCGTGACCTGGACGAGCGGCTGGGCTATCTGCGTAACCTGCAAAAGCGGCGCGAGGAAGTGCTTGCGTCCATCGAGGCGCAGGAGAAGCTCACGCCTGAGCTTGAGGCGGCGCTTGCGAAAGCCGTGACCCTCGCAGAGATCGAGGACATCTATCGGCCGTTCAAGCCCAAGCGGCGCACGCGTGCGAGCATGGCAAAAGAGAAAGGTCTTGAGCCACTGGCGCTTGCGATTTTTGCGCAGGAGCGGGAGAGTGCTGCGCCTGCGGTGCTGGCTGAAGCGTACATCACCGAGGAAGTGCCGACGGTGGAAGATGCGCTGCAAGGCGCGAGCGATATCATCGCTGAAATGATCAGCGATGATGCGAACATACGCCGCCGGCTACGCAATTTGTGCGGCTCGGTGGGTGAGCTGCATGCCAAAGCCGCCAAGGACGAGGACAGCGTGTATGCCGACTACTATGACTTTTCGGAGGGCATCAAAAAAGTTGCCGACCACCGTGTGCTGGCGATCAACCGCGGCGAGCGCGAGGAGTTCCTCAAGGTGAGCGTGGCGCTGGAGGCGGCGAAGGGCTACTTTGTGGTGGCGAGCGAAAGCGTGCACGGTGACGATGCCTGCTGCGAATTTGTGCGCACGGCGGGCGTGGATGCCTATGATCGGCTGATTTTTCCGTCCATTGAGCGGGAGATGCGCGGGATTCTGACGGAAAAAGCCAACGCGGCGGCGATTCGCAACTTCGCCATCAACCTGCGCGAGCTGCTGCTGCAACCGCCGGTGAAGGGCAAGGTTGCGCTGGGGCTTGACCCGGGCTATCGCACCGGCTGCAAGGTTGCGGTGGTGGATGCCACCGGCCGCGTGCTGGACACCAACGTGATTTATGTCACGCAGTCGCAGGGTCAATACCAGAGCGCGAAAACGCTGATTTTGGGCATGATTCGCAAGCACGGCATTGAGATTATCGCCATTGGCAACGGCACGGCCAGCCGCGAGACTGAAGCCTTCGCCGCCGAGATTGTCGCCGAGATTGTGCGCGAGGTTGGCGAGCCGCTTGCCTACATGATTGTGAATGAGGCGGGCGCGAGCGTGTATTCTGCCAGCAAGCTTGCGGCGGAGGAGTTCCCGCAGTTTGATGTGAGCATCCGCAGCGCGGTGAGCATCGCCCGCCGCCTGCAAGACCCATTGGCGGAGCTGGTGAAGATTGAGCCGAAGGCAATCGGTGTGGGGCAGTATCAGCATGACATGCCAAAAAAAGAGCTCGAAAGCGCGCTGGGTGGCGTGGTGGAAGACTGCGTGAACGCCGTGGGTGCTGACGTGAACACGGCATCTGCGCCGCTGCTGAGCCACATTGCGGGGGTGAACGCGGGGCTTGCGAAGAGCATCGTGAGCTACCGCGAGGAGAACGGTGCGTTCGCCAGCCGTGCTGCGCTGAAGAAAGTGCCGAAGCTCGGCGCGAAGGCATTTGAGCAGTGCGCGGGCTTCCTGCGCGTGCCGGAGAGCAAAAACGCTTTTGACAACACCGGCGTGCACCCCGAGAGCTATGCGGTGGCAAAAACGCTGCTGGCGGAGCTCGGCTGCAAGGCGGCTGATGTGGCGGAAAAAACGCAGGATATCGACATACAAACGCTGGCGGACAAGCTCGGCTGCGGTGTGCCGACGCTGCAGGATATCATCAAGGAGCTTGCGAAGCCCGGCCGCGATCCGCGCGACGAACTCCCGCCGCCCATGCTGCGCACCGACGTGCTGAAGATGGAAGATCTCGCGCCCGGCATGGAGCTGCTGGGCACGGTGCGCAACGTGATTGACTTCGGCGCGTTCATCGACATCGGTGTGCACCAAGACGGCCTGGTGCATGTGTCGCGCATCACCAACCGCTTCATCAAGCACCCCAGCGAGGTGCTCAAAGTGGGGCAGGTGGTGACCGTGTGGGTGATGAGCATTGACCTGCAAAAGCAACGCATTGCGCTGACGATGAGGAAGCCAAGTTAAAGGAGGAGTTTTTATATGAAAAAGCTGTTGAGTTTGGTGCTGGCCATTTTATTGTTGGCTGGCACGGCGGTGAGTGCTACGGCATATCTCACCGATCTTGAGCGCGCCCGACTGCCCGTTTTCCGTCAAGACCGAAACGGCGTGTATTACATTGTGGATCAGTGTGTTTTTCGGAATTCGTGGTCGCAATCGTCTGCTGTGCCGGGGCAACCATTGCACCAATGGGTTTATGGCACGGTTCGCGTCAACTTTCAGTATGACTACGTGGTTGACCGCGACGGCAATCTTGTGCCGAAAGACTGGCTGATTCAGTTCTGGAAAGGGCGCAACGGAGAGTTTTTGGGCGCGGAAATCGGCGTGTTCCACAAGCCCAGCACCCAGGCGGCGCAGCATTTCTTCCCGATTGAGCGGGAACACTACATCGGCATTGACATCACCGTGTGGCAGCATGACTTCGCAAGTGGGCTGACGCAACGGCTGTTTGCGCGCAGCCAACCCACCACCCAGTGGATGACCGGCTTTGTGCGCGGGAACTTCCGCAACCCGTATGAAAACAACCGCGGCAAAAATGAAGTGATTACCACCGGCAGGCTGGCGTTCCCCAGTGAGGAAATGGCGCAACTGGTAGCCGAGCAAATGGTGGCGGCAGGATTCCGACAAAGCGAGATGATCCCCACGCGCCGGCAGCACGACACCCTTGCGCTGCGCGGCAACAGCATTTACTTCACGTGGCAGTTCATCGACCAAGATGTGCCGAGCCATCGGCGCGGCGTGGACGTTGAACCGCCCGAGCCGGTGTTCAAGCGCAGAAAAACTGCGAAGAAAATATTTGCGGCGATGCTCCCCGGTTCGTGATGAGCTGGCAACACCTGCAAGTTATAAAAAACCCACTTCCTGGCACGCAGGAGGTGGGTTTCGTCAAGTCTAAAGTTCTTTTGGTTACTTTTCTTTGCAAGAAAAGTAACGCCTGCGCGGCGAGCGCAAAAACTTCGCGCTAAGCAGCCTTCTTCAGCGCGCGTTCGAGCCAGATGGAGGCGATGTCGATGGCGTTGTAGAGTCCGCGGCGTTCGCAGCGTTGTTGGATGCGTTCCATGGGGCTGAGCTCTTCGTCGGTGGACATGAGCCAGACGTTGACTTTGTCGGCCATTTCAAGTTCGCCGTGGTTTTTGCTGGACACGATTTTCATCATCACCACGTAGTGATCGGCCAGTGAGCCGTAGTAAATGGTGTCGCCGCAGCGCACGAGGGGATGCCCTTTGTACATCCAAAAGGGTCCGTCTTGGGTTTTGGGTTTGGTGGCGGTGGGCATAGCTTAGGCCTCGTCTTTCTTCAGGTATTCTTTGACCAGCACTTGCAGCAGCTCGTCGCGGTCAATGCGGCGAATGAGGCTACGGGCGTTGTTATGTGTGGTGATATAGGTGGGGTCTTCTGACAGAATGTAGCCCACCATTTGGCTAATGGGATTGTAGCCTTTTTCTTCCAGCGACTGGTGCACCAGTCGCAGGATTTGCCGCATCTCTTCTTCATATTCTTGCCGGATGCTGAACTGGATGGTGTCGTTGGTTGTCATGGCGGTGGCTCTCCCTTCCAAAGTTTCTCAACTTCTATTATACACCATCTGCGCGCAAATTTCAAGGGGTTTGCAAACTTTATTTTTTGTGGTATAATAGTGGCATGATTTTACACATTGTTGACCATCCTTACCATTATGAAATGGCGAATCTGTGCCGGGCGTTTTATCCGGCGCGGGCGCTGCGCGTGGTGCATGGGCATCAGGCTGTGCGCGGGCGTTTGCGCGTGCAAGATGATGCGCTTGCGGTGATTACGCGCGTTGATGCGTGCATCACCGTGCAGCTGCGGCAGGGCAGGCGGCGGCTGACGCTCACGCGGGCGCTTGGGCGCAACGACGAGCTCACCATGGCGCAGATGTTGTTCACGCTGCTGCGTCGCGCCACGGGCTACACGCCGCCGTGGGGGCTGCTCACCGGCGTGCGACCGAGCAAGCTGATGCTGCGGCTGCGGCGCGATGAAGGTGAAGCTGCGGCGGAGCGGTACTTCCGCGATGCGCTGTGGGTGAGTGGCGAAAAAACGCGCTTGGCGGCGACGATCGCGCGGGCGGAAGAGCCGACTATCGCGCTGACGCAGCCGCGCAGTTTCAGCTTGTACATCTCCATCCCGTTTTGCCCGAGCCGGTGCAGCTATTGCTCGTTTGTGTCGCACACGATTGACCGCGCGAGCGCGCAAAAGCTCATCCCGGACTATGTGCAGGCGGTGTGTAAAGAAATTGCCTTGACAGGTGAAATCGCGCAGCAGCTAGGGTTAGCGCTGGCGAGTGTGTACATCGGCGGCGGCACGCCAACCAGCCTGACAAGCCAGCAGCTTGACACTCTTTGCGAGGCTTTGCACGCCAATTTCGCCATCACCGGCGAATTCACCGTGGAGGCTGGGCGGGTGGACACCATCACGGCGGAAAAGCTGCGTGTGCTGCGTAACCATGGTGTGAATCGCATCAGCGTGAACCCGCAGAGCATGGATGATCGCGTGTTGCAGCTGGCCGGGCGGCGGCACACGGCGCAAGATGTGCTGGAGGCGTATGATCTCGTTCGGGCGCATGATTTTGCTTGCGTGAACATGGATTTGATCGCCGGATTGCCGGGCGACAAGCCCGAGGGCTTTACACAATCGCTGGAGCAGGTGATTGCGCTGAAACCCGAGAATATCACGGTGCACGTGCTTGCGATCAAGCGTGCGGCGCGGCTGGAACAGCTGCCGACAAGCGATTTCCTTTACACGATGCCCGCGGACTATGCGCCTTACTACATGTATCGCCAGAGCCGCTCGCTGGGCAATTTGGAGAACATTGGCTGGAGCTTGCCGGGGCACTTTTGCCGTTACAACGTGGACATGATGGAGGAGTCGCACACGATTTTGGCTTGCGGCGCGGGCGGCGTGACGAAGCTCAAGCGCCCGGACTCAGACGAGCTGGAGCGCGTGTTTGGGCTGAAGTATCCGTATGAGTACCTGCGGCGGTTTGATGAGCTGATGGCGCGCAAGGCGCGGGTGGCGGAGTTTTATGGTTGCCAGCAAAAAAAATAAAAAAGTGCTTGACAAACGCGCCGGGCTGTGTTATGATAGTGGCAGGCAAATGATAATCACTATCAAAAAGGAGAAGAGAAGATGAAAAAATTCGTATGCGGAATCTGCGGCTACACCCACGAAGGCGACGCGCCACCGGCGGCCTGCCCACAATGCGGCGTGCCAGCGGACAAGTTCAATGAGCACAGCGGCGAGGGTCTCGCCTTTGCGGACGAGCATCGCATTGGCGTGGCGCAAGGCGTTGACCCCGAAATCGTGGAGGGGCTGCGCCAAAACTTCCTGGGCGAGTGCACGGAAGTTGGTATGTATCTTGCGATGAGCCGCCAAGCCGACCGCGAGGGCTACCCCGAAGTGGCCGAGGCATACAAACGCATCGCTTTTGAGGAAGCAGAGCACGCCGCGAAGTTTGCGGAACTGCTGGGCGAGGTGGTGGATGTTTCGACGAAGAAAAACCTTGAAATGCGCGTGATGGCCGAGCACGGCGCAACGCAAGGCAAGCTGGACATTGCCAAGAAAGCCAAGGCGCTGAATCTGGATGCGATTCACGACACCGTGCACGAAATGTGCAAGGATGAAGCGCGCCACGGCATGGCGTTTGCGGGCTTGCTGCAGCGGTATTTTTAGCCGATGAGAAACACCATTCAACGGCGGCTGATCCTCAACGCCGTCAAGGAGCTCAACGTTCATGCAACGGCCGAGCAGGTGTATCAGCATGTGGTTGAGCAGCACCCGGCGATTAGCAAGGCAACGGTTTATCGCAACTTGAGCCAAATGGCGGAGGCGGGCGAGTTGCTCAACATTGGCAATTTGTATGGTCAAACGCATTATGACCACAACTGCCACGCGCACCACCATTTCATCTGCGAGCGTTGCAAACGCATCGTGGATGTGGAGGTTGATTTTTCCGCGGTGCTGGCGCAGGTGCAGAGCATCGCCGGCGTTGATGTGAGCAACATTGCGATGAGCGGCATCTGCAGCCACTGCAAAACGTAAACCAACACAAAATAAAACATCACACACACAAACGGCAGCCACGTTCGCTTGATTGCGGGCGTGGTTGCTGTTTGACATGGACGCGCAGGTGTGGTAAAATAGAAGTGAGTTATTTTGGAGGAGGGCACATGAGCAAACCTGAACTGCTCGCACCGGCGGGGTCGCCGGAGGCACTGCTTGCGGCGCTGCGCTGCGGGGCGGACGCGGTGTATCTGGGTGGCGAGGCGTGCAACGCACGCAGCACGGCGCACAACTTCAGCCGCGATGCGCTGCTGCAGGCCGGTCGCGCATGCAAGGTGCGGGGGGTGAAGCTGTACGTCACGCTCAACACGATGTTGACGGACGGCGAGCTGCCGCAGGCGCTCTCGCTTGCCGAAGATGCCGTGGCGGCGGGTGCAGATGCGCTCATCGTGCAGGACCTCGGGCTGATGCAGCTGCTGCGCACGCATCTTCCGCAGGTGAAGATTCACGCGTCCACGCAGTGCTCGGTGCAGACAGCGCGGGGCATGGACTTGCTCCAGCGCTTGGGCTGCAGCAGGGTAGTGGTGCCGCGCGAGTGCACGCGGGACGAGCTCGCCGCGCTTGTGCAGACGGCGTCGATTGAACTTGAAGCGTTTGTGCACGGCGCGCTGTGCGTGAGTGTGTCGGGTCAATGCTTGATGAGCGCGGCGCTGGGCGGACGCAGCGGCAACCGTGGGAATTGTGCGCAGCCGTGCCGCTTGCCGTTCACGCCAAGCATGAGCTTGAAGGATCTTTCGCTGCTGCGCGAGGTGAGCAAAGCGCCGCTGAACCAAGTGGCTTCGCTGAAAATTGAAGGGCGGCAAAAGCGCCCGGAATATGTTGCTGCAGCGGTGAGCGTGTTGCGCAGCAAGCTTGATGGCACGCCGTCGCCGGTGAGCGAAGACGAGCTGCGCCAGACCTTCAGCCGCAGCGGATTCACGCAGGGATATTACCACACCAAGCGCGACCGCGAGATGTTCGGCGCAAGGCAAAAAGAAGACTTGGCATCCGCCGAGCTGCTGCGTGGCATGCGCCGACTCTACGAAAAAGAGGTGGCGTGTGTGCCGGTTGACATGCTCGTGACCTGCGCCGCCGGGCAGCCGATTCGCTTGACCGTGACCGCGCGGGGGCACAGCGTGACCGTGCAGGGCGAAGTCCCCGCGGCGAGCGAGCAAGGCGCGCTGGATGAAGCTACCCTGCGCCAGCAGCTGACGAAGCTGGGCGGCACGGTGTTCGCCGCGCGGGAGATTTCCGTTGCGCTGGGCGAGGGCTTGTGGCTGCCGGTGCGGGCGATCAATGCGCTACGACGTGCGGCGCTGGGGGAGTTGGAGGATGCGTTGGCACAGATTGAGCCACGGCGCGCCGGTGGCACGCCCTACCAGATTTGCGCCGATGGCACAGCAGCATCGCGTGCGCCCATGCTGTGGCTGCGCTTCAACACGCACGCGCAAATGCCCGCAGGTTTGCCTGCAGGCGCAAGGATATTCTTGCCGTGTGAGACTGCGCCCGATGTGCTGCGGCAGCTGGGCGCGCAGGTGAGCGTCCCGGCGGGGGTGTTCGGCGCACACGAAGCGGTGTTGCAGCAGCTGCATGCTGCCAAAGCTGCCGGCGCACAGCAGGCCATGGCGCACACCCTCGATGGCGTGGCGCTTGCCTTGGCGGCGGGGCTGACACCCATCGCAGGGGAGGGCATGAACCTGTGCAACCGCGCGAGCCTAGCCGCTGTGATCGAGCTAGGCGTGGGTGGAGCGGTGGTGTCCAACGAAATCACGCCCTCGGGTTTGCGCAACTTGCAGCGCGAAATTCCCGTGGGCGCGATGGTGTATGGTCGGCAGAGGTTGATGCTGGTGCGTCAGCAGCAGCCAGCCGAGCTGGTTGACCGCAAGGGCATCAAGTTCCCGGTGTGCATGCGCGGCGATTGCGCCGAGGTGGTTAACTCACGCCCACTTTGGTTAGCGGACATGCGCGAAAAGCTGCCTGCGATGGACTTCGCGGTGATGAGTTTCACCACCGAAAGCCGCGAGGAATGCGCGCACGCCATTGCGGCTTGGGCGCGCGGCGAGGCCTGCGGCGGGGAGTTTACGCGTGGGTGGTTTAAGTAGGGCAATTGCGCGATAATCAATGAAGAATTGTCCTATCTGCGTACAAAACACAGGCTATTTCTCCCACGCAAAGGGAAAGAAGTGTTAGTGTTTATACGATTCCTAGTGGCTTTGCCATCCACCGTGTATGTCTGTAGTTTGAAACCAAATGTCAGCCATATAATTGTAAATAGGCTCACTAGTAACCGTCATTCTAAGGCTCATTGTGAAAGGCGTACCATCGACTATAGCGGTAACAATGATTGTTGCGCTGTGACCAACTGGCGCCCCTACGCGCTGACCCATACCTACATGTATCGAACCTTGAGATGTCCAGCTTGCCCGTATCCACTCTGTTTCGCCTGTCCACGATACTTGATTTCGAGGAATAGATCTGCCACCTGGTTGAGCGAGAACACCGTGTGCGCCCCAGCTGATATGAGTTGTGCCTGATTGATTATTGGCTGGTGGTCTGGTTGTCGTCGTGGTCGTTGTCTGCTGTTGCGCTGGGGGCTGTGTAGGTTGCGTAACCACGGGAGGTTGAGTGGGCGTTTGCGGCTGTGTGACGATAGCGGTTGTCGCTGCTGCGGTGTCAACCGTCAAGCCTAAAGAGGTCGTCGTAGCTGATTCCGTTTGTTCTTGAGCGGCAGCTGCAAGCTGTGTCGTCACATTTATGATGACGATTTGTTGCAGCGAAATCAACGGCTGCAAAGGCGTTAATTGCTCTGCTTGCGCATCAACGGCTGCTGCTTGCACAAGTGCACCGTCAGCAAATCCAATGCGATTAAATGTTTCGCCTTGGCGCAGTAAGGAATGCCCCTCTGCGTTACGATAAAATGCCAGCGGCGCAAATAATTGCCCCACAAAATGAAAATGCGTGGGATTGTGACGATATACGGAATACACTTGCAAATCGCCTTGAGGAATAAACACCTCGGGCATACCATTGTTGTCTAGGTCAAATAGCAAAAATGGACTGTCTGCGATGTTTTCACCTAACCGTTGTAACAAAAACGATTCAAGGTCTGCTTGGACATTTGCAGAAATTTCTGTGGTTATGTAGGCTTCATCCTCTGCGGCGGGCGCAGTGTTTGCGCCACAGGCAAACAAGAGCACCGCCAATGTTGCCGCCAACAATACGCTGATTATCTTCTTCATCGTCAAAACCCTCCAAAATTTATGGCACGCGAGCGAATGACATCTCTTTTCGCCCTATGCCCCGTAAAACAATCGCGCCCACATCGTGTGAACGCGATTTGTCTGTGGGCACTGCCCGTTGGAGCTTGTGGTCGGAATCGAACCGACAACCTGCTCATTACGAATGAGCTGCTCTACCATTGAGCCACACAAGCAAACCGAACGCCCACTAAACAGCGATAAGCCGTGGGGCGTGGTTATGGTTACGCTTGTTGCGCAAGCTTGGCCAGTGCGGATTTCTTGCGGGCAGCGTTGTTTTTGTGAATGAGACCTTTGGCTGCGGCTTGGTCCACCTTTTGGATAGCCTGTTGCACCATGACGGCTTGGTCGTCGCCTTGTGTGGTGCGGGCTTTTTTCAGCGCCGTTTTCAGCGCGGATTTGTGCGCTTTGTTTTGCGCGGTGCGTTTTTCGCTGACTTTCACGCGTTTTTTTGCGGATTTGATGTTGGGCATGTGTCGTTCACCTCCTTAAAGTTCAGTCATACAATACAGTATTATACCACATCTTTGCGGCAATTGCAAGCCCTTTTTCACTTTTTTTCGCATATGGCGATTTTCCCTAGAAGAAGCCTTGGTTGCTGGCGATCCAGATGGTGTTTTCCATCAGGGTGGTGCCGCCGTGGTCGGTGCCGATGCCGCCGTGATCGCTGAGCAGGATGATCAGCCAGTTTTCGTCGGTGCTATCCGCACGTGCTTGTGCTGCGGCGATGAGCCCTGCGGCATCGGCTTCGGTGCGGACGAATGCGCGGCGGTAAAACGGGTTGCGGTAGTTGAAGCCGGTGATGTGCCCCCAGGTGTCGATGCTCTCAAAGCTGCCGAGCACGGCGTGGTAGCCGTTGAGGATGGCGTCGAGCATGCTGTCTGCCGTGCCTGCGTCGCCGCGTGCGAAGTCGAACATCGTGGGGAATTGCTCCATCTCGTGGCGGAAATTGACGGTGCCGTGCGAGCGCCATGAGTAGGAAAAGCGCACCCGCAAGCCGTGTTCATGCATGCTGCGCAGGATGGTGGGGACTTCGGGCGAGAGCGTGCCGCGGTTGTTGAGCACGCCGTTTTGCAGCCCCCATGTGCCGGTGAATAGGCTGGCAAAGCCGGGGGAGGTGTCGGTGGTTTGGTCGCCGGGGGTTGCGCCGCCGGTGTAGCCCAGCCACAGGTTGCCCAGCGCGGCGAATTGCCCGATGGGAGAGTTGGGATACTCCACCGCGCGCGTGCCTGCGAGGGTGGCCAGTGCGCCGTCGTAGACGATGAGCAGCAGCCGGTTTGCGCCGTCGTTTTGCGCAATCATGTGGCGTGTCATCACGTTATGCAGCGCGGTGATGGGCACGCGGTTGTCCATGGTGTTTTGCCACACGGTTTGCGCGTGGATTTGGCGGGTGAAGTCTTCGTCGCTCGATGCGCCCAGGCGTGGCAGCACGAACAGCCATGTGCCGCCCAGCAGCAATGCGATGAGGGCAATCGCGCCCACGGGGATGAGGATGGCTTTGAGGAGGGTTTTGTGTTTCATGGTGCACCTCGTGTTGTTTTTATAGGATGCCTTCGTGTTGTAGTTGGTTGATGAAATCGTCCACTTGTGCGTCAATTTGCGCGAGCAGATCGGGCACATGTTCTGCGGCTTCTTCGGGGCTTGGTCTAGGCGGGAATCCATCACAGACGGTAAGAACAATGCAGGGGTTAACGAACACGCCTACCGTTGTGTTGGTTAACTCAGCGAAGCGTGTGACAGCGTTGCGAGCGCGTGCTCTTGGGTCACGCGGACGCCAAAACGCGTTGCAACTCTCCCAGCTTATGAACGAAACCGCGACGTTGCGTGATTGGTCGAATAAATCTAGCGTGATACAGTAGAAGTCCCTGCTGTCAGGACAAGGGAGTGTGTAGCTCGGCGGCGCGGCGTTGAAGCGCAACCCGGCAGCTTCCAATTGTGTGCGAATCCTATCCTGCACTTCTTGCGCGGCCAGGTGAACAACATAGTAGTCCACGCTATGGCTAAATGCACAGCGAATCACGAAATCGAACTCGCTGTAGCCTCGATAGGGCGTTGGTTCGTCGCGTGTTGGGCAGTATTCGCAGTGGTGGGGAACAGCCTGCGGCGCGCTAGCGCAAGCCCCGAGAAACAATCCCAAGATAACCAAGCACGCAAGCAGTTTTTTCATGCTTTCGCTCCAATCTCCCGCACCACGCGGCAGGGGCTGCCCACCGCCACCACATTGGCGGGGATGTCCCGCGTGACCACGCTGCCCGCACCGATGACCGTGTTGTCGCCGATTGTCACCCCCGGCATGATGGCGCTGTTTGCGCCAATCCACACGTTGTTGCCGATGCGCACGGTTTTGGAGAACTGCGCGGTGGAGCGGCGAAGTTCCGGGTCAACGGGATGCCCGGCGGTGGCAATCACCACGTTGGGCGCGATGAGCACGTTATCGCCGATGAAGATGTCGCCGTCATCCACCAGCGTGAGGTTGAAGTTGGCATAGCAATCGTTGCCCCAGTAGGTGTTGCGCCCCCAGTTGGCGTGCAACGGCGGCTCGATGTAGAGATTCTCGCCCACCGCACCGAAGAACTCCCGCAGCAGCGCGGCGCGCTTGGCTTTTTCGGTGGGGCGGGTTTGGTTGATGTCATAGAGCTTGTCTAGGCAGGCGAGCTGTTCCTCGGCAAAGCCGGGCTCGTCGCAGTAGTAAATCTCGCCGTTGTTGAGTTTTTCACGCCAAGTCATGGGTTTCCTCCTCGGAGTTATTCGCCGATGGTGATGGGGATCGCAAAGATTAAATGGCTCCACGCTGTGCCTGTGTTGGGGAAGTATGGGGAGTCGAAATAGTCGCGTGGCAGGCTATCGAGGTCAACACGGTTTTCGTCGATGCGCAAGGGTAAATCAGAAAACATGTCGATATACAAAAATCCGGCTGCGCGCCAGAGAGAACCTTAGGTTCGCGGCTTGCAGGTGCTCGGGCGCGCGCGTGAGCGCGTGGCTAAGACCATCTACCATGGGATAAAGCTGATTGAACAGCGGGTTAATGCCCGGATGCCAGCCCCAACCACGTAGCGTATTGTGCAGATGAAGCTGGTACACACCTGACTCGGACAGGGTTTCTTGCGCCACGATGCCGGTCACACGCGCCAAACGGCAGGCGTGTATCACTAGGTCAAGGTTGCCGTAAGCATCTTCAACGAGTTCAATCATGCTGAGACCGCAAGTGGAAAGCGCGGGGTCGCCAAGGTCTTCCCATTGCTGGTCGTTCATTCGTTGTATTTGGCTTTCCAGCGCTGCAATTTGTTCTTGCAGCGCGGCGTTTTCGTCTTGCAATTGCAGCGTTTGCGCAGCAGAGCAGCCCGCGACGAAAATCACGACAAACACACACGCCAACACGCTGGCGAGCAGCTTTTTCACAGCGATTTCCTCCTATAGCACGTGTTCTTTTGGTATGCACACCCCCTGCACGCTCACGCGTGCTTTCCCCCTCTAAAGAGGGGGACTGTCGACCGTCTACGCGGCGTTGAGTTGGTCGATTACGAAAGTTAGTATAGCGCAGGCGGTTGGATGCCCCCCTCTTCAGAGGGGGGAGGGCG
>WQRM01000016.1 GCA_009786735.1 Oscillospiraceae bacterium
GGGGGGGGGGGGATGCATAACAACAAGCCCGCAGGAATATCCTGCGGGCGTTAATATTAGATTGCTGATTGCCAAGCTCACACTGCGGTGCCCTGCAGCTGCTTTTGATACAACACATGATACGCGCCTTGTTGTTTCATCAACTGCTCAACTTGATTGGGCTTTTGCTCTTGCATAATCGACTGAATGACCTCCGCGCTGAGCTTGTCCTCTTGCGAGAACTTTTTCATCTTGATGGCCTGTGCCAGCGATGGTGTGGCGGTCTCGGCTTCGATGGCCTCGTGCAGTGCCGCCTGTTCTTCTTTCCGCAGATAGGATAACTCCACCGCCGGGCGGAAAGCGATTGTGCCGTCGTCCACCAGCTGAAGCAGCGGCGGAATGAGCGCGGTTAAGCGGATGTAGCGATGGATTTGACGCGCACTATCATCGCTTTTTTCTGCAAGAATTTCATCTGACCTCGACTTCGTGCCCACTGGGCGCGAAGTTCTTTGTCCCTGCCTAGTCATCGCGCCGAGCCGCATTTTATACGCAAAGGCTTTCTCGCTGGGCAAAACAGTTTCGCGCTGGAAGTTGCTCTCCACCATGTGCACGATGGCCTCGTCGCGGGTCATATTGCGGATGATGACAGGCAAGTCAACGCCCACAAGCTCACAGGCACGCTTGCGCCGATGACCGCTCACCAGTTCGTAGTGCCCATCGTCTGTTTGCCGCACAATCGCGGGGGTGAGCACGCCGTTGGCACGCACGCTCTCAACCAGCGCCTGCATGGCATCGTCGTCGCGCACTTGGTATGGATGGTCAGGGAAAGCATCGATTTCACCGGGCGGGAGCGTGATAATCTTCTCCTGCGCGGCGTTGTCGCGGGTGGCTTGTGTGCTGAATAAATCAGCGTTTTGCTTGGTGGTGGGCACCGCGAATTGTTGTCCTTGTCTGGGCATTTTGGTCTCCTTTTTCGGTAAAATTAGACCGCAACGCGCACATCGTACTCATAGATAAAAAGCTTGTCCACTCGCGTGGTTGGTGTGCCAAAAGCCCGAAACACTTCCTTTTTGCTTGTTGTAACTGTTCTTAATCACATGCACCACCAGCCGTAGGTTGTGCTCAATGAGCTTATCGCGCGCGAGCTTGTCGCCGGCGGCGTGGGCCTGCAGATATTCCTGTTCTTGTGCGCTGGTCAGTGGTGGCGGAAACGACCCGGTGTTGCTCAAATGCAGCGCGAAAATGAGAAATTTCGATGAAACCAGTTCAAGTAGCATGTGCAGCATAAAAAATGCCCCCTCTTCGTTAATAGTGCAGTATATGCACAACGAAGAGGGGGACTACCCTACATGCTTTGATGATTTTATCAGGATAAACAGTCGTCAAAGTCAGACAACACTTTTTTGATTTCATAGGTGCGTTCAGTTGAAACACCAAGATTGTATTCCATCATGAGGTTCGCCAAATCGTTGCCATTGATTAGCACAATGTGATTTTCTTTGGCAAACTCAATGGCTGGTTTTGCGAATTTTGCGGTGGTAACAAACAGGCCCTTCCCCTCTTTGCGAGCGATTGCGCCAGCAAATGTCTGCACATCGGGACGGCCGATGGTGCTATCGAGCGCATGCCGTTTTGCTTGAATAAAGATGTTTGAAAATCCAAGCTTATCTTCGCGGATGATCCCATCAATTCCTTCGTCATGTGAACGTGAAGTTACAATACCTTCGCCGTCGAGCATGCCGCCATAGCCCATTTTCATCAATAATTTCACCACGAGCTTTTCAAAAAACACAGCATCTTGTTGCATGATTTCATTGAGCAATTCATCTTTTAGTGCGGCATTTATGGTTGAAAACGCTTGCTCCATGGTGGCTACCGGCGTGTCGGCATCTTCGCCGAGTTCGTTGACAATGGTCGTTGTGGTTTCGTCGAATGTTGAACTTTCGTATGTACGCTTCAAGTGCTCTAGGTACTCAACTGTGCTTTTCACGATGGTTTCACTCAGCGTGCTGCCGTGCTGTTGATACAACTGCTGCCCCAGTTCACTTACTTGGTATTCTCCACGTCTTGGACGTTTAAGCAAGCCAGCCGTGCACAAAATACTGATTGCCCAGCTTGCCCTATCTTCAATGATGATTCCGTTTCCGCTTTCGTATATCATGTGTCGCAACTCTTCGGGCAAGGAAATAGCACCAGCAACTGCGGCTTTTAATTCTTTTACGTGCCACGTGGCTCTTTGCAACGCAACATGCATTACCACTGGGATTAGTGCATCCCAAGTTGGTAGGTCATGTTTGCTTCTTTTCAAATTGCTGTACATATACATAATAATTCACCTCTCACCTATTGTAGCATGGACGTGCGCGTTTTCCTACTAGTCATGAATGCTTTTTTTGTCAATGTAGACCTTCTTGTACACCCGATACATGTTGATGGGCCGCAGCATGCGCAGCACATGCACCAGCACAACCAGTGCCGCCACGCCAATCAGCGCAAGCAACCCAATGAGCAACCAAATCCACATGAGATTACGCCTCCTTCCAGTTCATCACTTCGCGGTGCAGCCAGTCTGTCCACTGCGCCACATTTTGCCCGGTTTTGGCGGAAAGCTCGAATATCTCCACCGCCGAGTTGAGCTTTTTCGCACGGTCTTTCAGCGCGTCTGCATCAAAATCGAAATAGTCTTGGCAGTCGATCTTGCTCACGACCAAAGCATCCACCTCGCTGAACATCAGCGGATACTTCAGCGGTTTGTCGTCGCCCTCAGGCACGCTGAGCAGCATCATCTGCTTGCTCGCGCCGGTGTCGAACTCTGCCGGGCAAACCAAGTTGCCCACATTCTCCAGTATGACCAAGTCCAGCCCATCGATGCCGAGGTTATCAAGCCCCTGGCGCACCATGCCTGCGTCCAGGTGGCACATGCCGCCGGTGTGCAGCTGCACAGTGCGTACGCCGGTTTTTGCCACTTTTTCGGCATCCACGGCGGAGTCAATGTCGGCTTCAATCACGCCGATGTTCAGCTGTTCTTTCAGCGCCTCAATGGTGCGCAGCAACAGCGTGGTTTTGCCGCTGCCGGGTGCACTCATCACGTTGAGCAGGAACACACCTTTGCTCTTGAGCTCGCCGCGCAAGATTTCCGCCTCGCGGTCGTTGTTTTCATACACACTCTTCTTGATCTCGAAGATTTTCACCGCCATGTTCGTCTCCCGATTCTATCACAATTTCTTTGATGAGCAGCTCCATGCCGCTCACGATGGTTTTGTCGCGGCTTTTGCAGGCGGGGCATGCGCCCTCATGCTTGAACACGTTATACATGTTGCGGCAACCGCTGCATAGCCCTCTACCCGGACGGATGATGACCTCCAGCTGCGTGCCCTTGAACAGCGGCCAATCTTCCGTGAGAATGGGGTAAAACGTGTCAAACATCGTGGGGATAATCCCGGTGAGCTCGCCGACTTCCAGCACAACTTTAGCGATTTGCGCAATATTATTCGCCTGCGCGAATGCTTCAACGGTTTCTAGCGCGTGTTTCAGCACGCCAACTTCATGCATATCAGTCGTTCCTTTTCACGGCTCTGGCAGCAATGCGCAATGGACGGGTGACCGCCTCTTTGACAACCTTCAGCGGCAACAACTCATAGGGCACACCGTGTGCGTCGAATTTCCTGTCCAAACGCACTGCGTCGAACTTGCAATGCGCCGCGCAAAGTCCGCAGCCAATGCAGGTGTTTTGATCCACGTGCGCAATGCCGCACTTCAGGCAGCGCGCGGCCTCCAGCTTCACCTGCTCCTCGGTGAAGATTTCACGGTCATCTGCGAAGGTGCAGGCTTTTGCCGCGTTGTGTGCAGCCTTTTGGCGCGGCGTGGAGTCATAGTCTCCAATGACCATGTTGTCTTTGTTGAGGTAGTGATACTCCAGTCGGTCGCGCCCCAAAACAAGGTGATGCCCCTCCCACACCGCGCGGTGTAGGCTCTCCGCGCCCTGCTTGCCTGCCGCAATGGCATCAATGGCGAACGACGGCCCGGTGAAGGCATCGCCGCCGGCGAAGATGTCGCGCTGTGCGGTGGCATAGGTGAAGCTGTCTGCAACCACGGTGGCGTTCGCGTTGAGCTGCACGTCAGTGCCGTCCAGCAGGTTGCCCCACTCAATGGTTTGACCAATGGCGGGCAGCACGAAGTCCGCCTTCACCAGCATGGTTTCGTCGCTAAACTGCGGTGCAAACCGCCCGGTCTCGTCCTTCACGCGCGTGCATCGTTGGAAGAGCACACCGGTGACCGTGCCGTTTTCGGTCACGATTTCTTTTGGCCCCCAGCCGCAGTGGATGGCGACATTTTCGTGCAGGGTTTCTTCAATTTCATCTTCTGCGGCAGGCATTTCGTCCTTGCTTTCCAGGCAATACAGCGCAACGTTGTTGCCGCCACAGCGCACGGCCGTGCGGGCAACGTCAATCGCCACATTGCCGCCGCCGATGACCACAACATCGCCGCTTAACGTCGGCACATCGCCGAGGTTCACGCTGCGCAGGAAGTCAACGCCGGAGGTCACGCCTTGGGCATCTTCGCCCGCCAGCCCCAGCTTGCGGCCGCCTTGCGCGCCAATGGCCAAGTAGAAGCCCAAGTAGCCATCATCGCGCAGCTGCTGGATGGTGGTGTCTTTGCCCACCTCAACGCCGGTCACAAACTGCACACCGAGCTCGCGCAGCACGTCGATTTCGGCTTCAATCACGTCTTTCTCCAAGCGGAACGACGGAATGCCCAGCGTGAGCATGCCGCCGAGGCGCTGCTCTTTCTCAAACACGGTCACGTCGTGGCCGTAAACCGCGAGGTAATACGCGCAGGAAATGCCCGCAGGGCCCGAGCCAATCACGGCAATTTTCTTGCCCTTGTCGTATAGCTTCGTGGGCACAAAGCGCGTTTCGGCGTTGAGCTCCTGCTGCGCGATGAACTTCTTCACTTCATCAATCGCAACCGGGGAGTCCACGTCGCCGCGGGTGCACACATCCTCGCACTTGCGCGAGCAGATGCGTCCGCACACCGCCGGCAGCGGGTTTTTCTTCTTGATAACTTCGAGCGCTTCGAGGTACTTGCCCTCTGCCGCCTTTTGCAAGTAGCCCTGCACCGACACATGCGCCGGGCAGTTCACTTTGCAGGGCGCAGTGCCAGTTTCAAGCACGTCTTTGCGGGTCACGAGGAAGTCCTTGCCCGGCCATTTTTTCTTGCTCCACACATGGTCGTGCGCAGTTGGCGTGGGCTTGATTTTCGTGGGCACTTTCTCGCACAGCTTTTGGCTAAGCCTTGCCGCGTTTTGCGGGCAGATCTCCATGCAAGCACCGCAGGCCACGCATTTTTCGGCATCCACCTGCGCCAAGTAGTTCGAGCGCGACATGTTCGGCGCGCCCACATACCAGTTGGTGCGCAGGGCAATGCAGGTGGTGTATTCACAGTTGCACAGCGCGAACGCTTCGTTCGAGCCGTCCACGTTGCTCGCCTGATGCACATAGCCGCGCTCCTCAGACTTGCGCACGATGGCATAGGCTTCTTCTTTGTCAATGCGGCGAACCTCTTTGCCGTGGCGAATCAACGCATCAACCAATTCGCCTAAGATGATGCAGACTTCGCCCTCCAGGTCGTGCGTGGCTTCGCCAACCATGCGGCGGCAGCGGCGGCACTCGCATTCGATGACACCCAAGCGGTTTTCGTTGCCATACTTCTCAATCCAGTACGAAACTTCTTCGTAGTCTGCCCTGTGGGGGTTGTGCGCAATGGACTTTTGCACCGGCACCGCACGCATGAGCGCCGCACTGTTGGGCATGAACTTGGAAATCCGGTTCGGCATCTCTCGCCCATAATTCATAAACCCGGGCGCAAGTTCGGGGTATTGGTCGGTGCGCCACTTTTCCACGCACATGATTTCAATGGTGCCCGGCACCAAAATGGGCAGCTTAATCATGTCCACGCCGTCGTGGTCCAGGCAAAACTCCAACACGCCGGTGTAGCCCAGTTGCTCCACCAGCTCTGCCACGCGTTCAACCGGCATGCCAGCCACTTCGGCAAGCTCGGGGATGTAATATTTCTGCCGCAGGTTCATCTTCAGCATCAAGTCCAGCATTTCGTCCGTCACGTGCCGGTCAAGCGTCACATATTCCCACGATGACTCGCTGGGAAATGGGTTGAGTATGTTCACATGCCGAATGAACTTAATGAGCTTTTTGCGGCGGCCGGGGGTTCTGACTTTTTGCCAGTCCTCCATGATTTTTTGTTCTTCTTGTGACACAAGCGGCACAAGCGGTGTTTTCTTCGCCATGTTACGTTCCCCTTCCTCACCAAACAAAGTTTGAATAGTGCCAGCTTGAGCTTTGCGGAATCATTCCGTCTGTGCGAATGCCTGCAACTCTGGCGTCTGTGAAGTCGCCACGCAGGTTAGCGCTGCGCTCGGCGGCAATGATTTGCCCTTCGGCGTTGACAGTGATGCGCACCACACCGTTGCGAATCACAACAATCACGTTTTCGGGGTTAATCGACACAGGTCCTGCGCCGGTGATGATTTCAATGACCTCGTCGCGATCCATGATAAACGACACACGAGCGTGTTGCCCGGTAACATGTTGCGGGTTGGTTTCCTCACGGACGCGCACTTCCATCACCCAGTTGTTGCCCTCACGCCGCGAGCTGATGGACGTGATGTCCTGCGACCGCAACGTGGAGGCCTGCGGGTTGAGCGACATGAAATACCCTTGGTTGTTTGCGCCGCGGGCGATGGTGTGGTATTCAGGCGTGCCGGGCATCACGCGGGAAACAATCGAGTTCACCACCGGCTGAATGGTGCTGATAAGCCTGCTGGTGAAGGTCATGTTTTCGGTTTCAATGCGCAGTTGTTCACGCATCTCAAAGCCCGGGCGTTCGTTGCGCACACGGTTGACCACCGCGTTGAAGTACTCCAATTGCGCAGCTTGACCAAGCGCGCCCAGGTTCTCGGGCGGCGCAAAGGGATTGGTGAGCTCTTCGTCTGGCGGTTCATCAACGGGTTCGTCGTTGTCATCATTATCTTCATTGTCGTTCTCAGGCTCGTCATAGGGCTCATCGTTGCGCGCATCGTCGTTTTCTACGTAGACATCAACCGGCTCGGTGATTTCTTCATCGGGGTAGTAGGCTTCGGCTTCGTTGTTGCCGCACGCAGCAAGCACCGCGCCCATGCCGACAATCAGCACAAGCGCCAGCATGGCAGCTAGTATTTTTTTCATGTTTCAATCCTCCGCTGCCGTTTTTTCTTCGCGAGCGAGAGCAGCAGCATTCCCGTCCAAACGAACATGGATAGACCGATGACGAACACGCCCAAGTTGAAGTCCGCTAGAATGACCGCTAGCCAGTCTAGCGCTTCGCCGAGCCACAAGTGCCGCAGAATCAGCAGCCCTGCGCCGCCCCAAAGCAGACCCGAAAGCCAAGCCAGCTCACGCCAAAACGACGCCTTAGCGGGTGTGCTTTCCGCAGTTTTTTCGTCAGCAAGCTTGAGCACCTGCCGCCTTTCGTAGCACGCGAATGCCACCGTTGCGGTGGTCACCAAAACCGCCGCCGTGACTGCTGTTGTTGCGCATCCCATAAAAAAACTCCTCCTACAATGTGAAATATTCAAACTCATTATATTGTACATGATTGGGGCGGAGTTGTCAAGTCGTTTTGGTGAATTTTATGGCGTGGCGAGGGTGATTTGTGTTGTGATTTTCCCCATCATCAATGTAAGCATCAAAAGGGTGTAACGGCGATTTTTTTAACAATGAATCTTTCGTCTCGAACTGACCCGTATTTAATCTTGCATTTCGTCACAAAGTGGTGTATAATGGAAACGATAGAGTTTGAGGAAAGCAAGCCGAAAATGGGAAAAACATCGCTGCTTTCTCATGGACGGCTCATCTGTTGGACGAATCAAATGCTTAAATCCAAAACAAGAGCGGGAGGTTTCCATTATGAACAAAGAAGCCCAAATCGAAAAAAGTTTTCTGGATATTCTAACCCATCGGGAAAATCAGTGGACATACCGTGATGACATTAAAACCGAAACCGCGCTTTGGACGAACTTGCGTGCACACATCAATCGTATCAATGTCGCCCGGCTGGATGGCGTGCCACTTACGGATAAAGAGTTTGAGCAACTAAAAGTTGAGTTTAAACGTTTGACTGCCACTACATTTGGTGCGTCTCAATGGTTAAGAGGCGAAAACGGTGTTGCCGCCATTAACATTGAACGCGAAAATGTTGAGCAGGGCAGCGTATCGCTTGTGTTGTTCAGCAATAAAGAAATCGCGGGCGGCATTTCAAGTTATGAAGTTGTCAACCAAATCAAACCTGACGCGGGCTCAGATATACGCGGCGATGTGACATTGCTGATAAACGGTTTGCCGATGATCCACATTGAATTGAAAGCGGAATCCGCAAAAGATGGCTATATGCAAGCGTTTGAGCAAATCAAACGTTATGCTGAAGCCGGTTTTTTTGACGGCATCTATGCCACAACGCAAATTTTTGTGATTAGCAACAAAGTGTCCACAAAATATTTTGCTCGTCCGGGTTCAAATAGCGCAAAAGCTTTTGATGCAGCCAAGAAGTTTTTGTTTAACTGGAGAACGCCAAACAACGAGCCCGTTGAACACCTCTATGATTTCACAAGACAGGTTTTGCGTATCCCTGATGCACATGAGCTAGTGAGCAAATATACCATTTTGGTGGACGACAAAAAGAACCAAAAGTTCCTCATGGTCTTAAGGCCCTATCAAATACACGCGATTCAAAACATTGTCCGTCAGGCGGCGAAGCATGAGAGTGGCTTCATTTGGCACGCCACAGGTTCGGGCAAAACCATCACTAGTTTTGTTGCAACCAAGCTGCTAGCGCAAGCATCAATTGGCGTTGACCGCACCGTGATGGTGGTTGACCGCACAGACCTGGATAGCCAAACCAAAGGCGAGTTCAGCAAATTTGCTTCAGAGTTCCACACCGGGCTGGCATCAGGCGATGTTGCGGACAATACGCTGATTGTTGGCGTGGATAACCAGCGGCAGCTTAGCAATAGTTTATTGAGCAAGAAAAACAACAACACGATCATCGTCACAACGATTCAAAAGTTGGGCGCTGCCATCCGAAACGCCAAAGAAACACAAAGCGGCAAATTTGAGGCGCTCAAAAGCGAGCACATCGTTTTTGTTGTTGACGAATGCCATCGCGCGGTGAGCGACGAGCAGATGCGAGAAATCAAGAAGTTCCTGCCAAACTCAACCTGGTTCGGCCTGACCGGCACGCCTATTTTTGAAGAAAACCAAAAGCAAGAAAACGGAACATTCGCAAGGACAACCCAGCAGCAATATGGCGACTTGCTTCACGCATACACCACCAAAAACGCGATGGATGATAACTCCGTTCTCAACTTTCAGGTAGAGTATCATTGCCTGCTAAACGAGGACAGCAAAGACGAATTTTTGTATAGAAAAGTGAAAGAAAGTTTCCCAAAGCTCGATCCCATGAAAAAACTTGCAGACATGACCGAAACGGAACGAGAAGAATTGCAAGACAAAGAGCTTTTTGAGCAAGATGATTTTGTCGAAAAAATGCTGCTAAAGATCTTCAAACGCCAGTCTGTGATTGAACGCTTCAAAGTCGTTAATGGCGCTCCAACCATGAGCGCAGTTCTGACCACGCACTCCATTGCACAAGCCAAACGTATCTATCATAGGTTGCAGCAAATGAAAGCGGCTGGCATCTTGCTAAATGGCAGAGAGCTTGATGAGCGGCATACACTGCGTGACCCTGATTTCCCAAGGGTTGCGATCACCTATTCGCTTAATGAAAACCAAGATAAAATGAATGAAGCCCACGCAGAAATTGACTCAATCATGCAGGAATACAACACGCTGTTTGGCACAAATTACACAGACGCCGACCAGTTCAACCGAAACATCAATAGTCGGCTGGCACGCAAAGATGTGCAATACCGGAAGGACGGACAATGGCTTGATCTAGTGATTGTTGTGGATCGCTTGCTGACTGGCTTTGATGCACCGACCATACAGACCTTGTATGTTGACCGCGAGCTGAAATATCAGAAGCTGCTGCAAGCGTTTTCTCGCACCAATCGCATTGCGCCGAACAAGGAAAATGGTATCATTGTGACATTTAGAAAGCCGCACACCATGCGCCAACATGTGGCGGACGCAATTCGCCTGTTCACGAACCAACAGCAAGACTGGGAAAGCTTGGTGCCACAGGAATATTGCGAGGTCAAGGCTGCGTTTATCGAGGGGCACGGCGAGCTATTGGCGGCAAAAGAAGCGCTTGCGCTTGATCCAAACAACATCAAAAAGAAAATTGCTCAAGTGCGGGCGTATCAAAAACTTGAAAAAATCCAAAGAGCCATGAAAAGCTATGAGGATTTTGAACTTGACTTTGGCGAATTAGAGGCTATAATTAAAACGCTGCCCGAAGAAAAAGGGCGCGCTGAAAACCTGAAAGCGGAGATTCGCGAGGAGCTTAAAGACAAAAAGCGCGATGATGCAGACGACTGGCTGAAAGATATTGAATTTAGCAGCGGGCAACGGGCGGCGCACGAGGAGCGCATTGATAGTTTTTACATTAACCAGCTGTTGAACGACTATCAAACATGTGCAGGCGAAAAAGATAAAAACGAGCTTCGTGATAAAATCATGAAAGAAGTTAATGCAAAACCCGCGGTCGTTCAATCCATTTATAATCTCATCTTGGCAGATATTGACCAAAACAAGCTGACAAAAGAGTGGGCAGAGTATTTTGAAGCGGAAATTGAGCGGATCATCCAACATGCAGCTAACAGGCTAAAAGTGCCTGTCCAGAGCCTGCAAACGAGTTTCAATGAATATCGCCCGAGCAACGGATCTGTGCCTTTTATCAACGTGATCAACGAGGCATCGCAGCTGGACAAAGAGGCTTTTGAGGCTGCGTTCAATGAAAAATACAGAAAACGACTTTTGGTGATAGAGCAGTATTGGAAGGGCGTAATTGACGATGAATTAACGCCGTTGAAGGAGGAAACGTTATGACTTCACGGGGAAAGTTGGCTGCGCTCAAGGCGCTGAAAGCGGCATATCTACAGCAGATGTTCCCACAGGCGGGCGAAACCGTGCCGCGAGTGCGGTTCGCGGGCTTCAGTGGGGCGTGGGTGGAAAAGAAGTTGGGGGAGGTGGCAAGCATAAAAACCGGCGCAAGCGATGCGCAAGACTCTGTTGCCGGCGGCGAATACCCCTTTTATGTGCGCTCTGAAAAGATTGAGCGCAGCAACAAATATCTTTTTGATGGCGAGGCGATACTTATTCCTGGTGAGGGACGTTTAGGCGATATCTACCACTATGTCAACGGAAAGTTCGACTATCATCAGCGAGTATACAAGATTTCGGGGTTCGCAGCAGATGCGTCAGGATTGTTTGTCCTATACGCCATGCAAAAAACGTTCAAGCAACACGCCATGACACATACCGTCAAAGCGACGGTCGATTCGCTACGTTTGCCCATGCTGACCGGCTTTGAAATGCTATTGCCCACGAAAGAAGAACAAACCGCCATCGGCGCATTCTTCGCCAAACTAGACGAGCTTATCGCTTTGCATCAGCGTAAGCTTGAAACGCTAAAAAAGCTTAAGAAATCATGCCTGCAGCAGATGTTTTCGACGAGTTCTGCGAGTTTTTCCTTGCCACAAGGCAATAAAACCGTTGAGAATACTCTCACTGATGCAAAGTATGTGCAAACCGTGCCGCGGGTGCGGTTCGCGGGTTTCGGCGAGGCGTGGGAGCAGCGGAAGCTGGGTGAGGTGCTGACAACGCACTCGTTTAGTCCTTTTCTACAAGAACCGAGCGATGACGGCGAATATGCCGTGATACAACAGGGCGATACGCCCATTTTGGGTTTTGCAAACGGAAACCCATTTGAGAATCACCAAGAGGTTGTTTTATTTGGCGACCATACATTGTCTTTATACAGACCCCAAAATCCGTTTTTCGTGGCGACTGACGGCGTGAAGATTATCAGTGCAAACGGCATGCATGCAGATTTCCTCTTTGTGTTAATGGAAAGATATAAACCAGCGTCCGAGGGCTATAAGCGACATTTTTCCATTTTGAAAAACGTTGAAGCATCGCTCGCTACAAACCACGCGGAACAAACCGCCATCGGCAACTTCTTCTCGACCCTAGACGAACTCATCAAACAACATTCCTAAGGAGAACAACCATGAACCTACATAACCAACTTTGGGCCTCGGCGGACATCCTGCGCGGCAAAATGGACGCCAGCGAATACAAAAACTATCTGCTTGGCCTTGTTTTCTACAAATTCTTGTCCGACCTAGAGCTGAGGGCTGTGTACGAACAAGCAAACGGCAAACCGGACGCATACCCAAGCCGTGAAGTGCAATTTGATGAGCTGACAGATTGGCACGACGACAACGCCGACGAGCTGCGCAACACCATGCACCGCAAGTTGGGCTATTTTATCGAGCCGCAGCATCTGTTTTTCACGCTGCGCAACAAAGCATCTAGCTATGCTTTTCAAATTAATGACTTGCAATCCGCTTTTACCGAACTTTCACGTCAAGGTGAAAATTTTGCAGGCTTGTTTGATGACGTGGACTTGCGCTCCACAAAGTTGGGTTCGCATGACCAACAGCGCAATGTGACCATCATGGAAGTGATCAAGACCCTGGATGAAATTGATTTGTTTGGGCACGAGGGCGACGTCATCGGCGACGCCTATGAATATTTAATCTCGCAATTTGCAGCAGGCGCAGGGAAAAAGGCCGGCGAGTTTTATACACCGCAAGCGGTTTCAAAAATCATTTCAGAGATTGTTAGCATTGGGCAAGAAGACCTTGCGCCGTTTCATATTTATGACCCTGCGATGGGGTCGGGTTCGCTGATGCTAAATATCCGCCAGTTTTTGAAGAACCCCGAAAAGGTATTTTATCACGGACAAGAGCTGAACACCACAACATACAATCTTGCGCGAATGAACCTGATTCTGCATGGCGTTGACCGCGAGCAAATGCGGCTTAACAACGGCGACACGCTAGACGAGGATTGGCCGACAGACGAGCCGCACCTGTTCAACGCGGTGGTGATGAACCCCCCATACTCTGCGCAGTGGAGCGCCGCCGAGAAATTTTTGAATGACTCACGCTTTGAAAGTTATGGCAAGCTCGCGCCGAAGTCTAAGGCGGATTTTGCGTTTTTGCTGCACGGGTTTTATCACCTGCAAGACCGTGGCACGATGGGGATTGTGCTGCCGCATGGGGTATTGTTCCGCGGGGCTGCTGAAGGCGTTATCCGTAAAACATTGCTCGAAACGGGAGCAATTGAAGCGGTGATTGGCCTGCCTGCGAACATTTTTTATGGCACGAGCATCCCGACAGTTGTGTTGATTTTGAAGAAAAACCGCGCTAGCCGTGACGTGTTGTTCATCGACGCATCGAACGATTTTGAGAAGCAGAAAAACCAAAACAGTCTGCGTGCCGAGGACATCGCCAAGATTGTGGATGCCTACAAGCGCCGCGAGAGCGTTGAAAAATATGCTCACTTGGCCACGTTTGACGAGATTGTTGCCAACGACTTCAACCTCAACATTCCGCGTTATGTGGACACCTTTGAAGAGGAGGAGCAGATTGACATCGTGGCGCTGAGCGCCGAAATGACTGCCCTGAACGAAGAAATCGCGCGCAACGAAGCGGAGTTCCTGGGGATGCTCGACCAGCTTGCCGTGACGGATGACACCGCCGCGCTGATTGCCGCGACCAAGCGAATTTTCGGGGGTGGCGCATGAGCATGCACGCACCGCAAATCAGGTTCAAGGGCTACACTGCCGCTTGGGAGCAGCGAAAGCTGGGTGAGGTTGCGGAGTTTTCAAAGGGTAGTGGCTATTCCAAAGGCGACTTGACTGACAAGGGTTCGCCC
>WQRM01000017.1 GCA_009786735.1 Oscillospiraceae bacterium
ACACTTTATCTTGCCATGAAAATCTCGGGCGGCAGATTGCCGCCCCTACACGCGCCACAGAAAGTCAACACATGATTTACCTACTCAACCTCGGCGACCAAACCCGGCTGTTTTTTGCAAGCTTAGGGTTTGGTTTTGTGCTGGGCGTGCTATACGAACTGCTGCGCTTGGTGCGGCGCTTGCTGCGCCCGCAGGCGAGCTGGGGCTATTTGTTGGTGCAGGATTTGCTCTATGCGTTCGTGTGCACGATGCTGGCGTTCTACTTCTTCCTCGGCATCGGCGACGGCTTGCTGCGCGGCTACACCTTGGTGGGGCTTGCGCTGGGCTGGGCGCTGTATATGCTCACGCTGGGGCAATTGCTCAACCGAGCAGGGCAGTGGCTGGCGCGGCACATTCACAATTTGCTGCGAAAAAGCGCACGCGGCGTGGCAAAACCGGCACGCTTTATCTGGAAAAAACGCAGCATCGTCACGGTGCAAGCGAATAAATTGCGCAAAAACATGAGTTTTCGCAAAAAAAATTTGCTGGGGGGCTTGCAATCTACCCCCGCTATGGTGTATAATGGTAGACGTAGAGCTTTAATTCGTAAAAAGGAGTCGCAGTCACGTGCCAAAACAGCCCAACAAGCAAATCGCCCTGTTGCACAAAGTGGAACGGCGGCTGACCAAACCCACCAAGAAAAAACGCAGCATCAGCTTTTTGGTGCTGCTGGCACTGCCGTTTATCATGCTGTACGCGGGGCACCGTATCTTCACCACAAACGAAGCCGCCGCCGCCATGGCCGCGCGAAACGCGCAGATTCGGCAAGAAAGCGCACAACTGGCCGCAGCGAATGAAGAATACCAAGCCGTGTTGCGCAACGAAGACCCGGAACTTTACTACGAATATGTCATACGCATCGCGCGGGAACGCCTTGGGCTTTCGCTGCCCGGCGACCAACTGTTCATCGACCGCGCACTGCAATAGTGGGGGCTATGTGATGGAAATCGGTGCAATCTTGTGCGGAAAAATCTCGGGCATCATCGACTATGGTGCTTTCGTGGACTGCGAAAATGGTCAGCGCGGCATGGTGCACATTTCCGAGGTGGCCAACAGCTATGTTGAAAATATCCGCGAGCACCTCACCATGGGGCAAGATGTGCGCGTGAAGGTGCTCAACATCACGCCCGAGGGCAAGATTAGCCTGTCCATCAAAAAGGCCGTTGAGCCAACGCAAGCCGCCGCTCCCGCAAGATCACCGCGTCCGCCGCGCAAGCCCGCGGGCTCGCCCAACACATGGCAGGGCACACGCAGCAAACGCGAAGCTCCCCAAAATTTTGAGGACATGATGAGCCGCTTCAAGCAAACCAGCGAGGAAAACATCTCCACCTTGCGCAAAAGCGGCGACACCCGCTACAGCGGCGGCGCGAAACGGCGTAAGTAGCGCGCGAAGTTTTGCCACTTTTTTGAAAAAAAGTGGCGCAAAAAACTTTAGCCGCTTCGCGGGGGATTTTCATGGGGCTGCGATAGAACACAGCGAAGCGACCGAGCTCCACCGCAGGTGGCGCGTGTAGGGGCGGCAATCTGCCGCCCGTGAATTTTTATAACGCAAAAAGCAAACCGCACTCCCCCTTGGTTATACTAATGCCAAGGGAGAGTGATTTTTTATGCTCAAAAAAGCGTTTGCAAACCTAGACATGCGCAAGCAAATCCAACGGCTGGTGTATATCATCGTGGCGGTGAGCGCCATCGCGGTGTGCGTGAACATGTTCCTTGGACCACACAACATTGCCGCCGGCGGCATCACGGGGCTGGCAATTATTCTGGAAAGCATGCTGGGGCTGCACCGCGCGATGGTTATCCTCATCGCCAATGTGATCGTGCTCGCGGCGGCATTTTTCCTGCTGGGGCGCGAGATTTTCTTCAACACGCTCATCGGTGCGCTGCTGCTGCCGGGGATGATCCGCGTGATTCCGCAGTTTCAGCTGGTGGAGAGCTCGGTGCTGTCGATGGCGGCGGGCAGTGTGCTGTTTGGCATGGCGGTTTCGCTGATGTATCACCACAAAGCCTCAAGCGGGGGAACAGCCGTGCCGCCGCTGATTTTCCACAAATACTTCGGGCTGAACAAGGCGGTGGGGCTGTTTGTGAGCGACGGCATCGTGGTGCTGTTGAGCCTGATGGTGTTCAGCGTGGACGAATTTTTCTACGCCGTGTTTTCGATTTTCATCACCAGCATGACCATGCGCGGCATTGAGAAATGGCTGGCCCGTAAGCGCGCGGAGTGCCGGTTTTGCTATGAATCCGGCTGTGTGTAATTTTTTGGACTTGCCTTTGTGCGCAAAATGTGTTACAATGTAACGATACTATATCGTGAAAGAGGATAACACACACATGAAACGCATACTGGCACTTGTTTTGGCAACCGCCCTGCTGATTGGCAGCTTGGGCATGACGACCGCCGCCGCACCCGGCTGCCCCTGCACTTGGCCGCCGCATGAGTATAACCACGACGTGGCAACCTTTGCCGCGCAGCTGAGCTATTGGGCGTATGAACAAGACGAAATTGCAGCGCAGCTCACCGAGCGGGACTTCACCAACATTGCCCAACACAACTTTGCGCAAACTGCCGCCACCGACACCGTGGCGCTCACCCTGGCGCTACGCGACGTGATTGTAGACGACGAAGAGATGACCCTGCTTGTGCTCGCCCTGCGCGGCACGGTGGGTCACATGATTTCCGGCGCAGAGTGGCGAAGCAACTACAATGTGGGCGAAGAAGAGCTGCACGTGGGCTTCATGCTGGCAGCGCAGAACGCCCGTGAATATCTGTATGCCTTTGCGCTGTATCACGCGCTGGACATCGAAAACACCGTGATGCTCATCACCGGGCACAGCCGCGGGGGAGCGGTGGCGAACATACTGGGTGCGCACCTCAACGGCGCACAAAGCCTTGTGTTGCAAGAGAATCTGCATGTGTATACCTTTGCCTCGCCGCGCACCACACGCAGCCCAAACCCTGCGTACACCAACATCATCAACATCATCAACGTGCACGACCGTGTGCCGAGGCTGCCGCGCACCATGGGCTTTCGCAACCTGTGGGGGCGCCACGGCAACGACCTCGCCGTGCACATGACCACCACCACCATCATCGGCATCGCCATTGACGTGATGTATCACCACAGCATGGAAAATTATCTGCGCTGGATGTTCGCACACCCCGGCTTGACCTACGACGAGTTCCGCAACATGTCGGTGCCCATCACCACCATCTTTGGCACAACCTGGCCCGCCACGTGGTATAACTGGCTGCTGTTTTGGCTGGCCTTTGGGTGGATTTGGATGTATCTTTGGGTGTAATGAATCGGATGGAGGACAGAATCATGGCAAAAGAGAAAATCACAGTTGAGCAATTTTTGGCAAGCGTGAGCGACCACAACACAGCCTTTGTGCAACACATGCACGAGCACCTGCTAGCCAACGGCTGCAAAGCAGCATTTGATGAGCAGAAAAACGGCTACCTTGCGGCATATAAGTTTGGCAAGCCGCCCAAGGCTTTCATGAACTTCTTGTTTCGCAAGCAGGGCATGCTCACCCGTGTTTATGGTGAGCACATCAGCCATTACCCAGACTTTCTCAACGCGTTGCCGCCGGGCATGGTGCAAGCCATCGCAAGCTCCGGCGACTGCAAACGTCTCATCAGCGGCGGCTGCAGCCCCAAGTGCACCGGTTATGACTTCACCATCGGCGATGCGCACTTCCAAAAGTGCCGCTACAACTGCTTTGAGTTTTTGGTGGCGGATGAAACCAAGCCGTTCATTGCGCAGTTTGTGGAGCTTGAGCTGGCGCAACGGCAGCAACCAAAATGACAACACAGATAAGGAGACGTTGACACATGCATTTGCACATCATGGCTTGGATTTCCAGCATCTTGGTTTTTTTCGTCGGCATTGTGCCGGTGGGACTGCAGCCGCGCTTCGTGGCGGCGAACCTCGCCATGCTCGCAAACCCCGTGGCGGGCTTCGAGACCAACGCCCTGCTCATCTGGCAAGACGACGAACTGGTGCACGAAACATACTTCAATGGTTTCGACATCAACACCCTGCATCCTGTGCATGCCATCACCCGCACGGTGCTCAAAGCGCTCGTGGGCATCGCCATTGCGCAGGGCTACATCGAGGGCGTTGACCAGCATGTGACGGATTTTTATCCCGAGGTGGAAATCGCGCCCGGACAAGAGAGCAAGCGCGACATGACCGTCGCGCATCTGCTGACGATGACCAGCGGCTTGGACGCACATCAGTCCGACCACCCGGTGTGGAGCGCGCCGGACATTGGCGCAGCCATCTTTGCGCTGCCGCAAGAGGCTGCACCCGGCGAACTGGTGCGATTTCGCAGCTACCGCAGCGTCACCATTGAGCTGCTTAGCGCGCTGCTCGCCCGCGCCGTTGGTCGCAGCGCCCATGCATACGCTAACGACGTGCTGTTCGGTCCGCTGGGCATCACCGATGTGCACTGGGAAGCACTTGCCGACGGCACCAGCCGCAGCACCATCGGGCTGTATCTTACCCCGCGTGACATGTTGCGCTTTGGCTTGTTGTATCTCAACGACGGCGTGTTCGCCGGGCAGCAGATTATCCCCGAAGCATGGGTTGTGGCGAGCCGCCCCGTGCCGCGAACCTGCAGCGGTCTGCGAACCTATTGGGGGCGCGATTCATATGCCAACGCCTTTGCGGCGCATGAAGGCACAAGCTTTGTGGCGCGCGGGGCAGGGGGGCAGTTCATCATCATCGACCCCGACAACAACGCCGTCACCGTGCGCACTGGCACATACGCCAACGAGCTGGGCTTCTTCCAGTTTTTCTTCCCGTTGCTGCGCATGTTGATTGCGCCGCGCGGCAGCTCGCCTTGCCCTTGCCGGCAGGCGTTTGCGTTTGAATAACACACCCACCAAAGGAGAACTCACATGAAACGTATCCTTGCAGTTTTGCTGGCAGTGCTGCTGGGCATGGGCATGTTCATCCAGGTGAGCGCTGCCGAGCATGCTTCAACCGATGCGCTCACGGCGTTGCTGCGGCGCTGGGGCAACAATATTTCTGTGTATTACGAAAACATCAACACCGGCTTTGTGTTTCGCCACAACGCAACCCGGCAATACTTCGGCGCGAGTGTGTCGAAAGCTGTGCTGGGCTTGATGATCGCTCAAATGGCGGATCGCGGCGAGGTGAACCTCAACCACACCTTAGCGCTGCGCGAAAGCCACAGGGTGGGTGGCATCGGGACGATTCAGCACAATTTTTATGTGGGGCGACGCTTCACCGTGCGCGAGCTGCTTCGGCTGATGCCTACCATCAGCGACAACGTGGCAACCTTGGTGCTCACAGACTTTGTGGGCATCAACAATTACCGCAATTTTGTGAGGAGCCTCGGCGGCAATCCCGCGCTGGTGCGCGACCGCGTGATGAACTCGCAGCTCACGGCAAACGAAGTCGGTCTGTTTGCGCGCGCGATACACCACTACCTTGAATCCGGCAGCAGGCACAGCGCTGAGCTGCGCAGTCACTTGCGGGGCAACCAGTTCATGCTGCTCGGTCACCTCGGCGCGGCGTATCCCATGGCAAGCCGAACCGGTTGGACAAGGGATGTGGGCGGCAGCGCCGGTGTGGTGCACGACATGGCCATTGTGTACGCGCCGGGCAACCCGTTCATCCTTGTGGTGATGACGGCGAACCGCAGGCACTACATGGACTGGCGCAACACCGGGCACAACGCGCAAAACTTCCGCGACTTTAACGAAATTTTGCGCGCGTTTGAGCAGTTCAACCGGGGATTGCAGCAGCAATCTTCGGCAGGCGACGTGTTGTTGTCGCCGTTTCGCGCAACGCGGGATGTGCTGCAGCAAGCCATTGATGTGCCGCGGCGGTGGTTGCGTGCGTTTGAATGAAAAATGACTTGACAAACGGCTTGTTTTGGTGTATCCTAATGAGTGAGAAAATTCTATGCATCAAGGAGAACTGTCATGAAAAAAATCGTTGCCATCGCACTGGTTATGCTGCTGGGCGTGAACATGTTCAGCGCAAGTATTTTTGCCATTAACCCCCCCCCGTTGACAATTTAAGGGAAATTTCGACCGACGATTTAACGGCGCTGCTGCAGCGCTGGGGCAACAATATTTCTGTGTATTACGAAAACTTAAACACCGGTTTTGTGTTTCGCCACAACGCAACCCGGCAATACTTCGGCGCGAGCCTGTCAAAAGCAGTGCTCGCGCTGATGATTTTCCAAATGGCTGAGCGCGGCGAGGTGAACCTCAACCACACGCTTGTGTTCCAAGAACGCCACCGAAACTGGGGCTCTGGGATTATCAATAGCCGTTATCCTGTTGGCACACGTTTCACCATACGAAGGCTGGTCGCGCTCAATCTATACCAAAGCGACAATGTGGCAACTTTGATGCTGCGAGACTTCGTGGGCATCAACAATTATCGCAATTTTGTGCGCAGCCTCGGCGACAACCCCGCATTGGTGGGGGATAGAATCATGAATTCCACACTCACGGCAAACGAAGCGGGGAATTTTGCGCGGGCGATTCATCGCTACATTGCGTCGAACAGTCGATACAGCGCAGAATTTCGCAGGCATTTGCTCAATAACCAATTTCCGTTTCTATCACGGCTTGGGTCGAGCTATCCTGTGGCGAGCAAAACAGGCTGGACAGAACACGGCGCAAGCGGGAACTTCCTTGGTGTTTGGCACGACATGGCCATCGTGTATGTGCCAGACAACCCGTTTATTTTGGTGGTGATGAGCGCAGGACGCAGGCAAGGCCACAGCGGGCAGGATAATCCGCAAAACTTCCGCGACTTCAACGAAATTCTGCGCGCGTTTGAGCAGTTCAACCGAACGTTGCAGCAGCAATCTTCGGCAGGCGACGTGTTGTTGTCGCCGTTTCGCGCAGCGCGGGATGTGCTGCAGCAAGCCATTGATGTGCCGCGGCGGTGGTTGCGTGCGTTTGAATAAGTGCCAAATCTGCGAAAAAAATGCTTGACAACCCGCCCGCATGGTGGTATAATATACTCTGGCATGCGAGAGTGGCGGAACCGGCAGACGCGCACGTTTGAGGGGCGTGTGGTTAACACCGTACGGGTTCAAGTCCCGTCTCTCGCACCAGTCGGGTTGTTCTTACCGCATTTCAAGTGCTGTTAAGAGCAACCCACTTTTTTATGCCTATTTAGCTCGCCTTGAGCAAGGGTTCATAGCACACGCTTACAGCAGAGGGGGTATAGTATATGTCCAAGAGCAATATACTTTCACAGAGGGGTATCTCATTCCTTCTTTAGAAAGGTAAGTGTATATGGACACCAGCACTACAAGTACCAAGCATAGAATAGCACATGCCGCATTGGATCTTTTTTCCCGCAAAGGCTTTACAGAAACATCCATACGCGAAATTGCGATGGCTGTAGGCATTAACGTATCCTCCCTCTATAATCACTTTGAGTCTAAGGCGGCGATGTTAGATCATCTTTTGCATGATTATAAAAAATTCGCATGCAGCATACAACCGTCCAATGAGTTCTGGACACATCTTAAGCCAGGCGCAGGCCCAGAAGATGTCGTTTCCTGTCTAACGATTTATTTTCCCGTGGAAAAAGAGGCATATTATCTTAAAATGGTTTCAATGCTGTTTCAAGAACAGTGTCGCAATAACGCAATTAAAGAGTTTATGGTTGAGAACCACATACTATGGCAGGAAAAATTTATATCTGATTTATTAAACCACCTGATTGAAATTGGTGCGTTACGCCCCGACACTGACGTGGACTTTTGGGCAAAAACGCACACCAACCTTACCTACTCCTACATGGGGCGCTATGCAATTGGCGCAGGAGAAACGCAGCCTCAGTATAAAGGCAAACGATTTATGCAAATGATAACAACGATGTATCATACGATTTTCACATTGCACGGTAGCAATTCTGCTCCAATATCGTCGTAACGAATATCAAAGAAAAACGAAGCGACGAAGCAATCCAGACTTGCTGAAGATTACAGCTTGAGTCGGATTGCTTCGTCGTGTGCCTATGGGCGTACTAGTTGCTATGATGCTGTTGCGTTTTGTGTGTCGTTAGAATTATCGGTGTCCCCGCTTCGCAGGTACATGTTAATTGCTGTGGACATCTTGCCAAGCAAAAACATTTGGTTCATAGAGACAGTGTTAAGCATATCCTGAACACTTCGATTGATTTTAAGCAAGTCATCAATAGTAGGTGGATTAGGGGCAGGCATTTCGGGTAGCGTACCCAAAACATACTGAATCTTTTCGCCTTCGGCGTTGATAATATGGCTCAGCCCTAGCTCTTCCAATGCGATGGAAGAAAGAATTTGACTGATAGAGCCCTCAAGTGTAAAGTTGCCGTTGTTTTCCGGAAATGCTGGCATGGACATGGTTGTTCCTCCTTATAATGTGTCTGCAATATTAGCAGTTGATTTCTTTTACGGTAATTTTGCCGTAATTTACTTTGATGCCTTCATTGGGTGATAATTGGATAAATAGTTCGCTTTTGTCGTGGGATGCAGGTACTTCCCATTCAAAGAAATCTAATAATAAAATTTCTTGTCTCGCATCATCTACTGTGAGCTTTTTGCGTGAAGTCACTTCGTTGCCGGTCACTAGCAGAAATTCAATTAAAATTGGTCTGCGTGCTCCGTTGTCTAATTTCAAGTCTACGCCTATCGCGTATGCCTTCCCGCCTGGCAGGCAAATCTTTTTCCCAGACGAGTCAAGCTTTATATTGCTTTTGCAGCAGCTTTTATCTTGTAGCGACAATAATTCGTTTCTCCAACACAGCCCACATGCAACCGCAAATTCGGCGGTGCAATCGTTACAAGGGCGTGCTGGGCACGGATTGACCGGGCATGGCTTGACTGGACATGGGTTTGATGAGCATGGCGGCTTAGGCCAAGGTTGTGCAAATTTTGACACAAGCTTTATCTTGCTTTTCAATAAAAACTGCATGTCGTTAACTTGCTCGATTAGGTGAGATACGCTATTGTTCATTTCCAACAGCTCTCTCATTGTTTCGCAGCTTTTGTTTGTCTTTGCATACGCAACGGCCAGCTGCAATTTTTCGCCTTCGGCATTAAGCACGTGACTCAACGCTGCCTCTTCCATTGCGATAGAAGTTAAAATCGCGTCAATGGCTTCATCTCTGGATAATAAACTGTCTTTGGGCGGGAAGCTAGGCATGGACATCGTAAAACATCTCCTTTACTCGTTATTTTTTGCCCGGTAGTGCTTTAATAAGCTCTCACCCATACAGCTGGGAGATACCCAACATTAATGGTTGCAAAAATAGTGCTTGAATTCACAGTCCCTGCATTTGGGTTCCACTCCCAAGCTTGGTCGCTGGTGCCGCTGAGGGCTGTACGAGTCCACCAGTGATCTGCAAAGCTCCAGCTACAGCTGTTTTTGCCATCGAGTGCATCTTGACGGCTTGGTGCAAAAAACACATCTTTGGTTTGGCCATTTGCCATGACCGCTGTCGGCTCGGTGGTCGTTGGGATTTGGTAAGACGGGTTCCCCAAATTGGGTATAACCGCAATCTCTTTAAGCGTTGGCGAGTTTGCACAAATACTTGTCATCTCGGCTTGCACAGATGACCCTTCATAGGTGTCGTTAGCGCCAAACCCTCCGTAGCTGATAACGTTCTTTGCAACCAGCATAAGATAAGTGTTGGAACCTATCTTAGATTTTCGCACCAGCTGCCACGAGTATCCGTCAATAAAACCGACAGATGAGCACAGCGCCGCCGTTGCTTCCAATCCGGGCAAGTTGGCATATCCCCACAATGCATAAACCGTTGTATCTGCATGGATATCAACTTCGGTAATGGTCGATGGCGTTACACTAGACCTTTCGTAAATCGTTGTGTTGCGCGCAGCCGTCCATCCAAGAAATAGGATAGCCCTGCCGCCTACGGTTGCATGGGTGGGCGTGACCGTAGTGTTGAGTGGGAAATTATTTTGGGCAAGCACTACCTTTGATGCTGGACCGTCGTTGTTGCCGCCATTTACATCATAGGTCAGGGTATACATATCTTCCAAAATGTCTGGAATGTTATCGCCGTCTTCGTCATAACCCCACATGGCATATACCGTTACGTTGTCATCAACGATATCTACAGCGGTAATCAATTTGGATGCAACTTCGTTTTTATCGTCGGTGTTGGCGTAAATTGGTGTGGGCTCTGCTGCCCAGCCGACGAACAGCACAGGCGTGCCGCTGACCACAGCATGGCTTGGCCTTGCCGTGCTGTTGAGCTGATAATGATTGGGGAGCAACGATGTTTCCGTGGGTGGGCCATCGTTGTTTCCGCCATTTGTGTCATAGGTCAGCGTAAACGTGTCTTCATACACATCCGGCATGCCGTTGTTGTTTTGGTCATATCCCCATAATGCGAATACCGTAACGTTATGATCTGGGATTTCAACACTGGTGAGCAATGGCGGCAAACTGCTTGCGTCATCATCCTTGGAATAGATGGTGATATCCCGCTGTTCTGTCCAGCCGAGAAAGATTACCTCAACACCGCTGTCGGCATCGTGAGTTGGAATAATTGCGCTTAGGTTGTGCGTGGTGCCTTGGAGCAAATTAAACTCCATCGGCGGGCCGTCATTATGGCCTCCGTTTGTGTCGTAGGTTAGTGTGAACTCACCTTCTAGGATGTCTGGTATGCCGTTACCGTTGTCGTCATAACCCCACACTGCGTAGACGGTTACGTCGTGATCCACGATGTCGACGGTAGTGATGACGTCAGGCAAACTATCGGTTTTTTCGTAAAACTGTGCATCCTGTGCTGCTGTCCAGCCGATAAATGCCACAGGTCTTAAATTATGCCCGCCATGGCTTGGGATATCTTGCTGGTTTAGTGGGTGATTTTGTTGGGGTTGCAGCGATACTTCCGTTGCCGGACCATCTGTATGGCCACCATTTACATCGTAGGACAACGAGAACAAAGAGCTCGGCGGCGGTGGCGGATTTTCGCCGCTCTTTTCGTATGCTCTTAGCGCTTCAGTCATTTTTCCAAGCAGCAACATTTGCGTAAATCCAACTTGCTGCACCATGTCTTTCACGCTTTGGTTAATATCGATGATTTCATCTATAGTCAGCGGAACGGGAAGTTCCGATTCGTCTAGGGTGCCCAGCACATACTGAAGCTTCTCTCCTTCAGCATTGAGTATATGGCTTAGCGCTAGTTCCTCCATCGCAATGGAGGAAAGTATTTGATAAATCGAATTCTCTACTGAGCCTTCATTCATTGGTGGGAAAACTGGTAGGGACAAAATAATACCTCCTTTTATTTTTCGCTCGCAGCTTGCAACTGCAGGCGGTAACGAAACGCGCCATATTATCTGTTTTGCATAAGCAAGCGAGCGCTTGTTTATCCATGGTAAATCATATGCGTCTACATGAAAAGTTGTTACGAACCTAGCGCCCTCTCCGGGCATAGAAGAACGCCCACCTCGCATCACGCGAAATGGGCGTTTGGGTTGGGACTGTTTTTTGCGGTCTGTCTTCGTGAGATAACGTAAGCGTCAAATAGAAAAGCACCTGTACAGGTGCTTTTCTATTTGACGCTTACGAGATAACCAATAAAGTCACTGCGAAAAAGTCCGCAGATTCCTCACTTCAACACACAAACCGTCTCCACATGTGCGGTCCGGGGGAACATATCGATGGCGGTTGCGCAGGTCAATGTATAGTGGCTAAGCCGCTTGACGTCGCGGGCGAGTGTGGCCGGATTGCACGACACCACAATCAATTTCGCAACGCGCTTCGTTTGCAGCGCATCAATCAGTTGTTTGTCGCAGCCCGCACGCGGTGGATCAATGATGACCACATCAAACGCACCCAGGTCAAGCTCGTTGATCACGCGCTCGCTTTTTCCGGCGTGGAATGTTGCGTTGGCAATGCCGTTTCGGCGAGCGTTGGCAACTGCCTCGTTCACGGCTTGTTTGTTGATTTCAACGCCCGTCACGCTGTGCACATGCTTGGCTAGGCAAAGCCCAATGGCGCCCACACCGCAGTACAAATCCAGCACATGGTCGGTCGGCGAAACATGCTGCGCAATCAACTCAATCATCTTTTCGGCAGCGGCATTGTTCACCTGAAAAAACGAGGTGTCGCTCAGTTGAAATTCCAGCCCGCACAGGCTTTGGCGCGGGTTTCGATAAAACAGATTGCTGTGTTTGCTCGCATTTGCCTGCGTGCTTTGCAGCAAACAATGCTCAACTTCAACCACATCGTGCGATTTTCGTGCATACAGCCCGATTTTTTCGCCGTCGGTTTGCCACACGGTTTTGTTGCGATAATGCTGCAGCACCGGCGAGGGGATAATCGGCACATCAGGCAAGCGCAGCGCACGCGCAACGCTGTTTTTTTTCAGCCGCAGCTCCTCGTTGTATGTCATATGCAGCAGCCCGCAGCCGCCACAAACGCCAAAATGCGGGCACTCCGGCGCGATTCGTTCGGACGAGCGCTCCAAAATCTCAACCAGTTCGGCATGGGCATAGGAACTGTGCTGCTTCACGATGCTCACGCGCACGGTTTCGCCAACGAGCGCGAACGGCACAAACACAACCAGACCATCGCTGCGCCCCACGCCTTCACCCTCGCTGTTGTAGCCCGTGATGGTGATCTCGAGCAGGTTATTCATGTTCATTCTGTCGTGCTCCTGTGTTTTTTAAACCTGCAAAACCTTTTCGGCATAGCGCACGCTGCCCATCGCGTCTTTCGAGTAAAAGTCCGCCCCAATTTCGTCGGCATACTCTTGCGCCAGCACCGCGCCGCCTACCATCACAAGGCACTCGGGCGCTTGTTCGCGCAGCAAAGCGATGGTTTCTTCCATGTGCACCACGGTGGTGGTCATCAGCGCGCTAAGCCCCACCAGACGCACGTTTTCGCGCAGCACGGTGCTCACCACAAGGGCGGGCTCCACGTTTTTGCCCAGGTCAATCACGTCAAAGTTATAGTTCTCCAGCAGCACTTTCACGATGTTCTTGCCAATGTCGTGGATGTCGCCCTTGACCGTTGCGAGAACGATCTTCCCGCGCCGCGCCTGCGCCTGCCCCTGTGTGGACAGATGCACCTTCACCGCTTCAAACGCAGCCTTTGCGGCCTCGGCGCTCATCAGCAGCTGCGGCAAAAACAGCCGGTTTTGCTCAAACGCTTCGCCCACTTCGTTCAGCGCAGCAATCAAGTGCTCGCTGATGATCACAAGCGGCTCGGTGTGCGTGAGCATGCGCGTCGCAAGCTGGCTGGCTTCGTCGCGCAGCCCCTTGGTGATCGCGTCACGCAGTGTCATCTCGGGAGACGCCGCCGCGTGGCTCGGCTGCGCAGCACCTGCGAAGCGCGCAATGTATGCCGCGCAGTTTTCGTCGTTGGCGCACAGCGCGTTGTGGGCAGCATAGGCATCCATCATCGCGCCGCTTAAGGGGTTGATGATGCCCGCGCTCAGCCCGCGGCTCATCGCAAGGCTGAAGAACGCCGCGCTGAGTTTTTCGCGCTCAGGCAACCCGAATGATATGTTAGACACGCCCAGCACCGTGTGCACGCCCAGCGTGTTGCGCACATGATCAATGGTGTCCAGCGTGATTTTCGCGTTGTGCGCGCCGGTGCTCACCGTCATCGCGAGGGCATCCACAATGATGTCGTGCTTGGGGATGCCATGCGCCTGCGCCGCCGCAATGATGCGCTCGGCAATGGCGATTCTGCCCTGCGCGGTGTCGGGGATTCCGTCGTCGTCTAGCGTCAGCGCAACCACCGCCGCGCCATATTTCTTCACCAGCGGCAGCAGCGCCGCGAGCGATTCCGCCTTGCCGTTCACGGAGTTCAGCAGCGG
>WQRM01000018.1 GCA_009786735.1 Oscillospiraceae bacterium
CCTCCCGCAAATTTCCATGCGTAAATCCGCAGAAATTCGGGGGGGGGGGCAATTTTGGCTAATTTGCACAATCGCAAACAAGCAAACACCCGCGCAGGTCAAACCCGCGCAGGTGCTTTTTGGTTGCTTACCAACCTTTATGTTCCCAATTATCATCCAAGGAGTTTCCACTCATCTTGTTTTCTCCAAGGCCGCCAGCCCAAGGCTTCAAGGCCTTCCAAGTCCTTGGCCGGTGACTAGCAACAGTTGCAGTTGTCGCCGCCGAACAGGCCATTGCCACAGCATTGGTTGTTGTTGCCGCCTCCCATTGCTCCGATGACGAAAAGGATAAGCAGCAGCGGTAACAATGCGCTGAAGTTGCCGTTCATGAGATGACCCCCCGTTTTTTCAGATTTGTTTTGTGCATAGCATGTTTATGCGCGGCCGGGCTGCCTTATGCACGAGTTTTGCGCTTGTGCTTAGCTGTTGCAGCAGCAGCTGTTGCAGCAGCTGTCGAAGTTACCGCCGCCGTTGCCGCCATTGCAGCACATCATCAGGATGAGGATCATGAACATCATGTTGTTGTTTCCGCAGAACATCGTGTGGCCTCCTTTCGTTTTAGCCTTACACTGTCATCATATGCGCCTGCGCAAAAAGAGTGAAAGATAATTCTTAATTCATAATTAACATAAGAGCAAACCCCCAGCACAGACGGAAGCTCCGTCTATACTGAGGGTTGCGTTTTAGCCAATTATGCATTATGCATTGTGAATTAAACTACTCCACGCTCTTGAGCGCCTCAACCATGTTGATGCCCTTGATGCGGAAGTGCATCACCACGTTGATGCCCACGGCGAACACGAGGGTCACCAGCCCCGCGGCGATGAACACCCACGGCACCAGCGTGCGCACGAACATCATGCTCTCGATTTCCGCCTGGCGGATGATATAGCCGAAAATCGGCACGCCCAGCGCAAGCCCGGCAGCAATGCCCAGCACCGACAAAATGATGTTCTCGCGATAGATGAACATGTCGGTCTGCTTGTCGCTAAAGCCCAGCACCTTGATGGTGGCCAGCTCCCGAATGCGCTCATAGATGTTGATGATGTTGAGGTTATACAGCACCACGAACGCAAGGGCGCCCGATGCCGCCACAAACACCACCGTCACCACGTCACGCATCACGCGCAGTTGCGCGCCCACGCTGTCGATGATCGTTTGGTTAAACGCCACCGCCATCACGTGCACGGTGTCGGTCAGGTCGCGAGCCAGAGCAGTGCGGTCTTCCATGGCGGTGGCAAGGGTGTCGCCGGTCAGCCCCGCCACACGCAGGCTGGGGTTGAGGTTCACCAGCACCATGTTGAACTCACACGGCATGCCGAAGGTCTGCTCAAAATACGCAGGCGACACATAGATCCAATGGTAGATATAGTTGTAGTTGATGGCCGCCACGCGCATGTTGGCCTGTTGCAGCCCCCAATGCACCGTGATGGTGTCACCCACGCCGATGTCCATGATCTCCGCCAGCTTGCCGTTGATGATCGCGCCTTCGCTGGCCAGATGCAGTTGCTCGCCGGTGTCGTTGTCAATCAACTGCACAAACTCGTCAAAGTTTTCCGTCGTTTCCGGCACCGAAAGCCGTGCGGGCACTTGGCGGTCAAAGCCTGCGGTGTCCACATACAGCTGCTGAATGAACGCCGGCAAAATACTGGTGATATCCCCCGTCTGCAGGTGTGGGGCGAAGGCCTCCAGCTGCACGGTGTCACCGGCACGCATCGGCACTTGCAGGTTTGCCTGCGCGTCAAAGCGCATAATGCTTTCCGGACCAAACTGGCGGTTGAGCATCGTGCCCAACGAGTCGCCAATGCCAAAGCCCACCACCAGCAACGCCGTGCACGCCATGATACCCGTGAAGGTCATCAGTCCGCGCATCTTGTTGCGCATGAGATTACGCGTGGTCACCTTGCCGGTGAAGCCCATGCGGTTCCAGATAAACGGCACGCGCTCCAGCATCACGCGTTTGCCCGCGCGCGGCGCTTTCGGGCGCATGAGCACCGACGGATGATTGCGCACATTCACCACAACAGACGCAAGCACTGCGCCCACCGTGGAAATTAGCGCCGCCGCCACACCAATCACGGCTTCCAGCGGGAAGAACCCGAAGGGCATGGTGGGAATCAAATACAGAATTTGATAGGCGAAGAAAATCGCCTGCGGAACGAACAGGAAGCCGATTGCCGTGCCCAAAATCGCGCCCAGCACACCGGCTGACGCAGCATAGAAGATATACTTCAGCGAAATGCTCGCCGCCGAATAGCCCGCAGCTTTCAACATCCCCATTTGCTTGCGGTCGTCTTTTACCATGCGCGTCATGGTGGAGAAACTCACCAAGCTCGCCACCAGGAAGAACAAAATCGGGAAGGCGATGGCGAACTGCTGCATGCTGTCGGCCGTGTCACCAAAGTTGGTGTAGCCGGGGAAGTGGTCACGGTTGTTGGTCATCCACTGCGCATCAGGCAGCGTCACCAGCAGATTCTCTGCCTGGCGCAGCAAGCGCTCGCTGTTGGCAATGCGCTGCAGACCAAAGTTCTGCTCTTGCAGGGCGATTTGCAGGTCACGCTCGGCTTGCTCAAACTCATGCTGCATGATGGCAAACATGATGTCTGCGTTGTTCAGCCAGTGTTGCGCGTCCAGCATTTGCGTTTCAGCTTCCAGAATGTCACGCCGTGCCGCTTCATAGGCATCGAGCTCCCGCAGATACGGACCAAAGCGTGCCAGTCGCGCGCGCTCGTGTTCCAGGTCAAGCCGCGCTTCTTCCAACATAATCTCTTGGAAGTCCATGTCCACGCGTGCTTCTTCCAGCATGCGCGTCACGCCCGCCACGTTTGCGTCACCGGGATTCATCGGGAAGTAAATGCTCAAAATCGCAATCGCGTTGCCCATGCGGGCGGGGTCGCCGCTTTCTAATATAGCTTCTGCGGTTTCAATTGCCGCGCGACCAACCTGCAGCCCCATGTCCGCCATTTCCCAGCTTTCTTGTGCGGTTCTCATGCGGTTTTGCGCGTGAATATAATCCTCACGCGAATAGGGGATCGTCGCCCGGCGAGCGTGCGCCACCATGTAGCGCTCGTGGGCTGCTTCAAACTCCGCCAGATTCTGCTCAAATTCCGCCATCAAGCGGTCATAGCGCTCCTGCGCGGTTTCGGCAAGCAGCTCTTGGCGGCGCGCCTCCAGCTCCGCAGGACGGTCGGCGAGGGCTTGGGTGAGCTCTTCCACTTGCTCGCGCGCAGCTTCCAGCTCGGCACGTCCGTTTTCAATTTCTTCTTCCAACTGCGGACCAATGCGTGCCGTGCGCTGGGCGAGAATGCGCTGCGCTTCTTCCTCCACGGTTTCACGCACGCGCCGCACCAGATAGTCATACTCCGCCGTGTAGGGCGCATGGCCACGCGAGCCCGCCACGCCAACGAGCAGCGTGGTGTAATACGGACGATGGAACGCGCGGTTGGGGATGTAAATATAGCCCGACAGCTCGCCGCCGCCAGCCTGCGACGCACCCAGTTCCATCGCAAGGAACTCCGGCGTGTGCACCACACCAACAATCGTGTAAATCACACCGCCGTCGTGGCGTTCTTCCACGCCGGGGGCGTTGCGCACGGTGTCCAGCAAGTTCTCGTGGTCGCCGCGCACCAAGATGCGTTGGTTCACCGAAAACCGCTGCGGCTCCATGCGGTTGGCATAGGCGCTAACCACCGCTTCGTTGTAGTTCTCCGGCCAGCGACCTTGCACCAAGCGCAGCGTGTTCAAACGGTCGCTGCGTTGGTTGTCTTCGTCATAGCCCTCAAAGTCGTGCCCAATCACGCGGATAACATAGGGCGCGCCGGTCATGCCTTGCGCCATCACCGGGTCATAGCTGCCCGGCAGCGGCGGGTCAAACAAAATGCCGTCCACAAAGCGCGACAGCGTCACGTTTTCCACGCCAGAAAGCTCAAGCACGGCCAAGCGGTCGTGTTCGTCAAAGCCAACGGTAGACTGAATCACGATGTCCGCCAAGTGCAGCTCGGCGAAAAATTCATACGCCGCCGCACGCATGCCCGGCGACACCGCACGCAGGCCCGTGAAAAAGCCCACGCCCAGCGCAACGATAATCACAATGGAGATAAAGCGCGGCAACGTGCGCCGCATCGAGCGCAGCGTGTCGCGAAACAGGGCTCTAGTCATCACTATCCCCCCTTACCATTCTAAGTCTGCCACGTTCATCGGGCTTGGGTTCACCGTCACGTCATACACCTGCCCGCTACGCATGCGCACCACACGGTCAGCAATGGGCTCAAAGGCCATGTTGTGGCTGATAATCACCACTGTCGTGCCCGTTTGGCGGCAAGTGTCTTGCAGCAGCTGCAAAATCTGCTTGCCGGTTTCGTAGTCAAGCGCGCCGGTGGGTTCGTCGCACAGCAACAAGCGCGGATTCTTCGCCAGCGCCCGTGCGATGGACACACGTTGCTGCTCACCGCCCGAAAGCTGCGCGGGAAAGCTGTCCATGCGGTCATGCAACCCAACCATGTTCAGCACATCCTCGGGCTTCAGCGGATCTTTGCTCAACTGCGTGGCAATTTCCACGTTCTCAAGCGCCGTCAAGTTCGGAATCAAGTTGTAAAACTGGAACACAAAGCCCACTTGGTTGCGGCGATAGTCAATCAGCTGCTTGTTGGAAAGCGACGTGATCGTGCGACCGTCCACCTGCACTTCGCCGCCGGTCACGCTGTCAATGCCGCCGAGCACGTTGAGCGCCGTGGTCTTGCCCGCACCCGACGAGCCGATGATCAAACACAGCTCACCCTCGGCAATGTCAAACGTCGCACGGTCAAGCGCATCAATCTTCACTTCGCCCATGGTGTACTGCTTCGACACATCGTTGAACGCAATGAACACAGGACCTGTGCGCGCAGGCGGCGCATAGGTCGCTTGTTCGGTCGCGGGTGCTGGTGGCGGGGTGTAGTTGTTCACGCGAGGCGCTTCTTCGCCCATCACACGGTGACCACAACTGTCGCAGAACATGGCGTTTTCCTCCAGGTGCACGCCACAAACTTCACAAAACATAGAGCTTCCTCCCAAAATCTCGTTATCACTTCGTCGCGCCTCCGCGCATAAATCCTACTTATTATAACATATTTTTTTGGACAAGTCAATTCATTTCACAATCCGCATGCTGATATTCGCCGCCTGCACCGAATGCGTCACCGCGCCCAGGCTCAACACATCCACGCCGGTTTGCGCAACCTCGCGGGCATTCGCAAGTGTGATGTCACCCGACGCCTCCGCAATCACGGCACGCGGCTGTCCGCGCAGCCAGCTCACTGCCTCTCGCATCGCTTCAATCGTCATGTTGTCCAGCATAATCACATCCGCGCCGGCAGCATAGGCCTGCTGCACCTCATCAAGATTGCGCGTCTCCACCTCAATTTTCACCATGTGCCCAACGCCCGCGCGCACCTGCGCCACCGCCCGCTCAATGCTCCCACAAGCATCCACGTGGTTATCTTTGAGCATCACCGCATCGCTCAAGTTAAAGCGATGGTTGCGCCCACCGCCGCAGGTCACGGCATACTTCTGCAGTGCACGCAGCCCGGGCAGCGTCTTGCGCGTGTCGGCGATGGCAGCGCCTGTGCCTTCAACCGCCTCCACCAGCGCATGCGTCGCGGTTGCCACGCCCGTGAGGTGTTGCAGCAGATTCAACGCCGTGCGCTCGCCTTGCAGCAGCATAGCCGTTGGACCACGCAGCTCCAGCAGCACATCACCGCAGTTGAACCGCTCGCCATCACGTACCTTCAGCTCGCAGGTCACGCCTTCGCCAAGCAGCGCAAACACGCGCGCGAAAATTTCACCGCCGCACATCACGCCAGCTTGATTCGCCACGAGATACGCACGGCTTTCGTGCTCCGGCGTGAACAAGTGCGCGCACGACAAATCAACATAGTGCATGTCCTCCTTCAGCGCGCGCAAAATCACATCATCCACGATAAATTGCGGTAATTTCACAATAATTCCTCCAGTATCAACATCGCCACGCACGCAAGCGAGCGCAGCTCGGCAGACTCCCGCGTGGGCACGCCGGTTTCACGCACAAGCTCTTCGTAAAGCGCCCGCATCTGCGCCGCCGCCGCAGGCAACTTCGCCTTGTTCGGGAACACGAAGAAGGTGTCCTGCATCGTCTGCTGAATCAGCTCTCGCTGATTCAATGCGTAATGCGTAAGTCGTAATTCGCAATTATTTGGGCGTTCACCGTGCGCTTCATTACGCATTACGCATTGCGCATTACGCATTATATCCTCCGCCGCGCGCCGCCCAAACACCAGCGCCTCGGGCAGGCTGTTGCTCGCCAAGCGATTACCGCCATGCAAGCCCGTGTGTGCGCACTCCCCAGCGGCATAAAGCCCCGGCACGCTCGTGCGGCTGTGCAAGTCAACTTCCACGCCACCCATATGATAGTGCTGGCACGGGAACACCGGGATTAAATCTCGGGTAATGTCCACACCGTTGCGCAGGCAGTTGCGATATATCCCCGGGAAGCGCTGGCGCAAAAATGCCTCGCCCCGGTGTCGAATGTCCAGGTAGATATCCGTGCTGCCCATGCGCTGGGTCTCCAGCACAATGGCACGGCTCACCACATCACGCGGGGCAAGCTCCTCGCGCGCATCATAGTGGTGCATAAAGCGCTCGTGCTCGGCGTTGAGCAACAGCCCGCCCTCGCCGCGCACCGCCTCGGTGATCAACGAACGTGAGATTTCATCTTCGCCGCCGCCCGCAAACGCCGTGGGATGAAACTGCACATAGCGCATGTTGCGCAGCGTTGCGCCAAGCTCATAGGCCAAGCGGATGCCGTCGCCGGTGCACACTGCAGGGTTTGTCGTGTGGCGATACACCTGCCCGATGCCGCCGGTGGCCAGCAGCAAAAAGTCGCAGGTGAAGCGTTGCGGCTGCCCACCCAACAGCGCATCCACCGCAAAGCCGCCGCCCGCAAGCTTTTCCGCAGCATAGACCGTGGCATCCTCCAACAGCGTAGCGTTCGCTTGCTCGCGCACATGCGGCACCAACTTGTCCATCATCTCGCGACCGGTGCGGTCGGCATGATGCACCACCCGGCGGCGGCTGTGTCCGCCCTCGATGGTCGTGGCGAGCTCACCTTCAGGCGTGCGATCAAACTGCACGCCAAGGCTCATCACGCGGCGCACATCTTCAGGACCTTCATGCACCAGTGTTTCCACCGCATCAATGTCATTTTTATAGTTCCCCGCCGCCAGAGTATCATCGCGGTGCAGGGCAAAGCTGTCGTCTTCGCGTTCCAGCACCGCAGCCACACCGCCCTGCGCCATCGCAGAGCTGCTGTCTTTGGGCGCTTGTTTGCTCAGCAGCAGCACGCGCATGTCGCTTTCGGCCAAGTGCAGCGCAGCATAAAGCCCGGCCAAGCCGCTGCCAACAATCACAACGTTATAATGCATTTACACTCCTGTAATATTACGCAAAATGGGCGACGCAACCGCCGCCCTCTCGCTTATATATACTGCGCCATGTCTTCTTTGTCGCACACTTCGGTGAAGCGCTCGGGCTTCTCCTGCAGCCCACGCAACGGCGCGGGAATCTGCACGCCAGCCACTTTCGCAAGCACATCCAAAGCATCAAACTCATTCTCAGGCATAGTTTCGCCCAATGCTGCTAGCACACTCCCCACAAACTTGAAGGGGCTCGCCGTGCTCACTACCACGCTGCGGGTTTGGTCGCCCGTCACTGCGCGGTATTCTTCCAGCACATGCAGCGCAACCGCCGTGTGCGGATCACTCAAATAGCCCCGCTCCCGCCACGCTTTCGCGATGGCCGCGGCACACTGCGCCTCATCACAAGCCGAGCCATAGAACTCACCTTGCAGCGCCGCCAGCAAATCCGCAGGCACGGCATAGCTCCCGCTTTGGCTCAACTGCGCCATCCAGTCGGCAGTCACCGCGCTGTTTTGCCCGCTGAGCAAAAACAGCAGACGCTCCAAGTTGCTCGAAATCAAAATATCCATGCTCGGCGAGCTCGTGCAATAGAATGGGCGGTTGCGGTCATACGTGCCACCGGCGAAGAAGTCCGCCAACACGCGGTTCGCGTTGGACGCACACACCAGTTTGTGCACCGGCAAGCCCATTTGCTTGGCATACCACCCAGCCAGAATGTTGCCGAAGTTGCCCGTGGGCACCACAAAGTTCACCACCTCACCGGGGGTAATCTTGCGGCTGTTCATCAGGTCGCAGTACGCGCTGAAGTAGTACACAATCTGCGGCACCAACCGTCCCCAGTTAATCGAGTTCGCGCTGGTGAAGTCCGTGCCCTCGGCAGCCGCCTTTGCGATAAACTCGCCATCCCCAAAGATGGCTTTCACGCCGTTTTGCGTGTCATCAAAGTTGCCGCGCACCGCCACCACGTGCACGTTATCGCCCGCTTGTGTGGTCATCTGGCGCTTTTGCACCGGGCTCACGCCATCGTCGGGGTAATACACCACAATGCGCGTGCCGGGCACATCGGCGAAGCCATCGAGGGCAGCCTTGCCGGTGTCACCCGATGTCGCCACCAGAATACACAACTCGCGGTCGGGCTTTTCGCGTTGCGCAGCGCGGGTGAGCAGCCGCGGCATAATCTGCAGCGCCATGTCTTTGAACGCGCAGGTCGGCCCGTGGTAGAGCTCCAGCACATCCGTGTTGTCATCAAGCGTGACCACGGGTGCGGTGTCTGCATGGCGAAACGTGCCGCCATAGGCCGCCGCCGCGCAGTCGCGCACTTCGCCAGCCGCCCAGCCGCCTTGCGCGGTGAGAAACTTGCTCAAGATGTAATCTGCGCGGGCGATGTAATCCATGCCCGCCAGCATGCCCAGTTCCTCGGCGTTCACGCTCGGCATGCAGCGCGGCACAAACAGCCCACCTTCGGACGAAAGCCCCTGCACGATTGCCTCGGCAGAGGTAACTTCAATGTTGTTGTTGCGTGTGCTCGTGTATAGCATAGCTTGTTAAAACTCCAGTTCCAGTTTTTCAGCGTCTTCCCACAGGCGTTCGATGTGGTAATATTCGCGTTGTTCGGGCAGGAACACGTGCACCAACACGGTGCCGTAGTCCAACAGAATCCAGCCGCCGGTGCGCCCTTCCACGCCGCGCGGCATGATATCGTGGCGCTTTTTCATCTCAAACTCAAGGTCTTCCGTCAGCGCCTTCACATGCGGCGTGGACGTGCCCGAGCACACCACGAAGTAGTCCGACAGAATCGTCTGCTCTGCCGTGTGGATGGCAACGATGTCAATGCCCTTTTTCTCATCGAGAATCGCGGCAATGGTTTTGGCTAAGTCTAATGGTTGCATAAATTACCTCCAAAGTGTTAAAACCAGCCAGGAAATTCCGTAAAAATCCAGCGGCCGTCAATCAGCTCGCGAGTGAAATGCGCGTGCCAATCGTCAATGTCATCAAAACTCGTGCTAATTTGCTTGCGGTAGCGCACGCGCGTTGCGGTTTGTTCTTCAATGCGCACGAAATCCAAGTCGTATGGCGTGCCGCCTCTGCCGGAGCAAGCCACCGCGTAAAGCTGCCCATCAAATTCGGTGTATCGCGCGGCTGAATTAGCCAAGATTTCTTGCACAAGCGCAGCCGAAAAATACTCGTGCAGAAGATTTTCCAAGTCTGCAATCGTTTGTAGCTCAGGATCGGTCACGCGATGAAAACCATGCGCAGATTCTTCGTCATCATCGACCAGAAGCCCTAGATCATTCCTCACAAATAGATTAAACACGCGCGCCGCCGAGCCTAAAAAGCGCCAAATTTCCGCGTCCGTCAAGTAGATATACTCAAACGGCGCTTCCGTCGTGGCAACTTCAGCGGTAGTCGGCTCGGTCGTGGTCGTCGTTTCGTCAACAACGCTCTCCACCGCGCCACAAGCCACCAGAAACACCAGCGCAACCGCCAGCAACAACACAAATCTCTTCATGCAAACCCTCACTTCTTCGCACGCTTCGCCGCAAACTTCCGCGCCTTATACGCCATGATGTGCCGGCAGCACGCCGCCAAATCCTCTTGCGCAAGCGCGCGCACATGCGCAACGTCGGGGTAGTCACGGTCAGCGCTCGTCAAGTCCGCCGCCACGATAATCTGCTCCAGCACGCTCATGTCCTCGCGCCCCATCGTGTGATAGCGCACCGCGTCGAGCACCTCCTCATCGGCAATGCCCATGTACTCTTGCAGATACTCCGCACCCACCGCGCCGTGCATCCAGCCGTGCTCGGCCATGTGCTTGCCGCAGTCGTGCCACAGCCCCGCGAATCTCGCCTTGGCAGGGTCTGCACCATGGCGACGCGCCAGCTGCTCGGCGGCATCAGCCACGTTGCGGCTGTGCTGCAGCCGTTTGGGCGGCAGATTCGGCTCAATGTAAATCCCCTGCTCGCGGATATACGCCAACGCCGCAGGCGCAAGATACGCCGAAGCCTCCTCGCCCAGCGCCAGCATGCCCCGCAGCCGAGTGGAGCTAATCTCCACCGGCGCAAAGCAGCTCAACACATGCACCGGCAGCGGCGTTTGCAACGGCTCGGCATCGCGTTGCAGCGCACACACGGTGCACAGCCGCAGGATCTCCTCCCACTTGTGCCAGCGCGTGAACTTCGCCAGCTGGTCAGTGCCGATGAGCATGCATAGCTCCGCCTCGGGGTAGCGTTCGCGCAGTTGCAGCAGCGTGTCAATCGTGTAGCTCGTGCTGGTGCGCGCGAGTTCCATGTCGCTCACCGGGTAGCCAAACGTGCGGCGGCACAGTTCAAGCCGATGCTCGGCCGCCACGCTGGGATGCCCCTTGAGCGGCGATTGCGCAGTCGGCATGATCAACAACTCGTCCAGCTGCATCGCGCGCGCAAAGAATCGCGCAGCCGCCACATGACCAAGATGAGGGGGGTCAAACGCCCCCCCGTAAACGCCAAGTTTGCGCGTTGTTTCGGACGAGCAAAGCTCGTCCCTACGCGGATTCGGCCAATGGCCGCAACACATCATCTTCCCAACGCATTGGGTTTTCGCGGATATATTGTTGTATTGTTCGATATTCATCAGCGGTATCTACCACACGGTCGTGAAATTTCTCTTGCCACAGCGGAGCCTTGGCTTGCTTGGAAATCGCGCCCTTCCATTGCTGAATCACGCGCGAAACCGAAGGGTTTGTTTCATTGTTAATCAGATGCAAAAGCATGTGCACATGATTAGGCATTATCACAAAGCTATCCATGACCACAGATGTGTATACTTGTTCGATGTCGCACAAATGTGCTTGCACGATCTTCCCGATTTCGGATAAAACCATTTCATCGCCGTTAATTTCCCCAAACAATTCATGGCGGTCTTTCGTGCAAATAGTGAGAAAATATGCCCCATTATGGCTATAGTTTTTGCCTGCAATACGATGATATTTTCGCGTTGGCCATTCTTTATCCACGTTCAATCAGCGCACCACCCCTCACGGCCTTTGGCCGCATCCGCGTAGGGACGAGCTTCGCTCGTCCGAACCTCTACAACTACGCGCTATTTCAACGAAATCTTGCGCTTGAGCAGCCAGTTGGTGATGAAGAAGAAGCCCGTCGCCAGCGCCAGCATCACAAACGCGCTGCTCACGTTATACACCGGCGCTAATCCACCGGCCAATTGCCCGCCAAAGTTCAGATGCACGTTAATCGCAGGCAGCAGCGGCGTGATGTTGCTCACCGCCAGCCAGCACACAATCGTGATGGCAACGAGGAAGATGAACGTCCACAGCCCGCTGCGGCGTTGGAAGCTGCGCACATGGCTCAGCGTAATCACAAACAGCACCACCATCATCGCCAGCACCAGGAACACCAGCGCTTCAATCAAGAAAAAGCCGATAAATAGCACAAATTCATTCAGCGGCGGGAACTCCACAAACGCCCCCATCGCTTCCGGCGCAACTTCATACAGCAGGTCGTCGCCCGCCGCAGCCAGCACCCGCGTGATGTTGCTCACCGTCACCGCAACCAGCGAAAGCGCAAGCGCCATGTTCACCAGCATCAGCACAACATTCGTCAGCAACTTGCCGCCCAGCAGCGCCGTAGACGACACCGGCAGCGAAAACGTCAGATATCCGCGCTCCGAAAACATCGAGCGGTTGGTATTCACCAGCAGCAAAATCACGCCCACAATTTGCATCACGCCTGCGCCAAACAAAATCGCCGCATTCAGCAGCACCGCACCGGCGAACTGTCCGGGTCCGGGGTCTTGCCCCAACGTCACCAGCGCGCCAATCAGTCCTGCGCCCGCGCTGATAATCAGCAGCCACATGAAGATGCGTCCGCTTTGGTGAAATTCGTGTTTGAGTAGTTTAAGCATAGGGAAACACCTCCTGGAACAACTGATTTAACGTCTTGCCTTGCTCGTTGAGATTGGCCACGCTGTCAAACAGCAACACTTGCTGGCGGCCAACCATCAACGCATAGTCAAACACTTTTTCCATGTCATACACCATGTGTGTGGAAAGCAGCATCGTGCTGCCCTCGGGGCGGTTGCCCAAAATCGTGTCAGTAATAAACTGGCGCGCCGTGGGGTCAACCCCGCCGAGCGGTTCGTCCAACACATACAGCTTTGCGCTGCGGCACATCGTCAGCAACAGCAGCAGTTTTTCCTGCATACCCTTGCTCATCGTTTTCACGCGCATGCCGGGTCTCAGCTGCATTTGCTCCAGCATTTCAAAGGCCTTGGCTTTGTCAAAGTTGTCATAGAAATCGTCCATGTAGGTGATAGCCTGTTTGGCGGTCATCCACTGGGGCAGATAGGTTTTGTCGGGCAAAAACGCCACGTGCTCCTTGGTGTAAGGTCCAACCAGTTGGCCGTCCACAAACACCTCGCCTTTGTAGTCATTGATGAGCCCGGCGATGATTTTCATCAGCGTGGTTTTGCCGCAGCCATTAGGGCCCATCAGCCCCACAATGGCGCCGCTGGGCAACGCAAGGTTGATGTTATCCAGCACCAGGTTGCTTTCATACGACTTGCGAAGCTGCTTGATTTCGAGAATGTTGCTCATACGAAATTTTTCCTTCTTTCTATTTTTTGTGCTAATCTGAAAAAGTGCGCGGACGAGCGAAGCTCGCCCCTACGCCGCCTCCGGCTCGGGCAGTTCTTGCGGCACATCGTCGTCCCCGTCGTCCAGTTCTTCTTTGCTTGCCTCACCGTGGCGCACAAACAGCAGCGACAGCCCCGCAAACACAAACATCACCGGGATGTAATAGAACATCGACATATACGTGCGGGTGAACAGCACAAAGAAACCAAACGAGATTGGCGCAATGATTTGCGCGCTGAACGTGGCGATGTAGTAGTAGCCCGTGAAGGTGCCCACGCGCCGTTTGCCGCCGAGCTCAACCACCATGGGCATCGCATTCACCAGCAGCATCATCGATGCTAAGCCCGCCACAATCAGCACCGGGAAGATCAACGAGTTCAGCGTGCGCAGATTCGCCTGAATGGCCGTCTGCATACGCGCGAAGGCATCGCCAACATCGGTGTAGTCCGTCTCAAACACGCCGTTGACCATGCTCGGCAAGTGCGCGAAGTCTCCGGCGTGTTGCGCCACAAATTCATTCGTGGTGATCGTCGGCGCATCCTCCGCGTTGAAGGGAACGCCCGCTGCTTCAGCAGCTTCTCTGGCCGCTGTAATAATCGGCGCGTTGTATTGCATGGTTTGGTCTGTCACTTCAACATACACATGGTTGAGCGTGGTGTATTGGTTCATCGTCATGCCATTGCGCGAGCTGCTCACCAGGAACACCCCAAAGAACGTCACCAGCGCCGCCATGATGATGCACAGCCCGGCGACCATCGTGTTGCGGCGG
>WQRM01000019.1 GCA_009786735.1 Oscillospiraceae bacterium
AGCCGCTGCAAGGCCCCGCGTTGCCGTGACAACGGCGTGCAAGATGTTTGCCAAGGCCTGCAAAGCGTAATCGGCGGGTTTGGCAAAGGCGTTTGCTGCGGACTCGACGTGCTCACCGGCATGGGCAATGCGTTGCTTGCCGGTCCGCGCTGTGCACCGCGTTGCCAGCCGCGTTGCCGTCCCAGACCGTGCCAGCCGACGTGCCAATGCCGTTGCCGATGCACGTGCCGACGCGCTTGCCGCTAATCGAATGAAGAATGAGAGGTGCTTCGGCGCCTCTTTTTCATGCGCGAGTGCATGTGATTTCCCCCTTGACAAACCCGCCAATTTGCGCTATAATAATCTAATATCCAGCATCTAAAATCTAACATCTAGCAAGGACAAGCCATGAAAACATCAGATTTCTACTACGACCTGCCCGAACAGCTCATCGCCCAAACGCCCATCGAACCCCGCGACAGCAGCCGCATGATGGTGTTGCACCGCGATAGCGAGCAAATCGACCACAAGATTTTCCGTGACATCGCTGACGTCCTGCAGCCGGGCGACTGCCTCATCCTCAACAACACCAAGGTGCTGCCCGCACGCCTATATGGCATCAGCGAAACCGGCGCGCGCGTGGAGTTCCTGCTGCTCAACCAGCTCGACGAGCGCGACAGCCCCATCTGGGAATGCCTCGCAGGACCGGGCAAACGCGCCAAAGAGGGCAGCAAGTTCAGCTTTGGCGAGGGCATTTTGCACGGCGAGGTCATCGAAGTGCGCGAAGACGGCAACCGCGTGGTGCGCTTTACCTACGATGCGCCGAGCTTCTATGCCGTGCTCGACCAAATCGGCGAAATGCCGCTGCCGCATTACATCACCGAAGAACTTGAAGATCCCGACCGCTACAACACCGTGTATGCTGAACATGCCGGCAGCGCGGCCGCCCCCACGGCGGGGCTGCACTTCACACCGGAGCTGCTGCAGCGCATTGAGGACAGCGGCGTGAAGCTCGGTTATGTCACGCTGCACGTGGGGCTGGGCACGTTCCGCCCGGTGAAGAGCGAAAACATCGCCGACCACGTCATGCACGCCGAGCACTACGCCATGCCTGCCGACACCGCCGAGATGATCCGCGAAACCAAGGCGCGTGGCGGCCGTGTGATCGCCGTGGGCACGACTTGTGTGCGCACCCTCGAAAGCGTGATGGCGCAGCACGGCAGCATGAAAGCCTGCGAGGGCTGGACGGACATCTTCATCTATCCCGGGTTCGAGTTCCGCGGCCTGGATGGTCTGCTGACGAACTTCCATCTGCCGGAAAGCACGCTGATTATGCTCGTGAGCGCCATCTATGGCCACGAGAAAACCATGCACGCCTACCGCACCGCCGTGGCAGAGGAGTACCGCTTTTACTCGTTTGGCGACTGCATGTTGATCATCTAAATACCATAACAGATCACGCCGCCCTGCATCATCTGCGGGGCGGCGCGTTGCGTTATCTGGTTATCGTCAATCCTCAATCGCGGCCTTTTTGGTGTTCACATCACGGAAGAAGCTCAGCTCGAACTTCGGCTGGCGGTCATAGGTGAACACGCCGTTTTTCTCCTGCTCCACGTCGGTGAGCTGGGTATAGCAAAAGCCGAACATCTTCGGGTGGTCGATGAGCGTGGTGGTCAGCGCAGCGTAGCGGGCCTTGTACTCCTCCTCGGTTTTCGGCGCTTCGCCATAGCCCCAGCCGTCCACGGCGTTCCAAGCAATGCCGCCGTACTCACTCACGAACATCGCTTCACCGGCGTACTTCTGCACCTTGCGGTCATCTTGCTTGTGGTCAAAGAAGGTGTCGCCGTCGATGAACGGCGCATAGCGCGACGCAAACTGCTCGGCATCTTGACCATACTCATGCACGCAGTAGATGTCTGTTTTCACGTGCACATAGCCGCTGGTGTCAATGCACGGACGGCTTGGGTCAAGCGCTTTGGTCGCTTCATACACCACGCTGATGTTGTCGTCGTACTGCTCCTCGCTCGTTTCGTTGTAGGGGCACCAGCCCACGATGCTGGGGTGGTTGCGGTCGCGCGCCACGGACTCCAGCCATTGCGGCAGAAACTTGCCCAGCACGCGCGGGTCGCTGTCGTCCACACCCCAGTTGGCGAACTCGCCCCAAGTGATGTAGCCATGCAGGTCGGCGTAATACAACGTGAGCGGCTCGAAGACCTTCATGTGCAGACGTGCGCCGTTAAAGCCCGCCTCCATCGACAGCAGAATATCCTGCTCCAATGCTTCTTTCGTCGGCGCAGTGTAGATGCCATCGGGATAAAACCCTTGGTCCAGAATCAGCCGCTGGAACACACTCTTGCCGTTAATGAGGAACTTGAAGCCATCCAGTTGCACGCTGCGCAGCCCGAAATAGCTGTTCACCACGTCATCGCCAAACTGCAGCTTCAGGTCATACAAACCGCCTTTGCCCACTTCCCACAGATGCGCTTCGCTCAGCGCAAGCGTCAGCCGCACAAAGCCGCCGCAGGGCTTTGCTGTGGCTTGACCAACTTGCTTGCCGTCCCACAGTGCCGTTGCGGTGAAGTCCGCATTGCCCACCACCTGCGCTTCAATGTGCAGGCAGCTGTTCTCCACGTCGGGGTGATACACCGCCGACACAACGTGCGCGTTCGGGCGGAACTCCAGCCAAACGGTTTGCCAAATGCCGGTGGTGCGGGTATACAAGCAGCTGTAGGACACAAAGCGGTCGCTTTGCTTGCCGCTGCACCACAAACGGTTTTGCGTGTTATCGTTGCAGTGCACATGCAGGACATTTACGCCCGGCTGCACGTGGTCGGTGATGTCAAAGCTAAAGCTGGTGTAGCCGCCTTCGTGCTGCCCGGCCTGCTTGCCGTTGACGGTGACGGTGGTCACGTAATCCGCTGCGCCGAAGTGCACGAACACACGCCCGGCAAGCTGCTCGGCGCTGAGCTCGAACTCGCGCTGATAGTACACATCGTTGATGAAGTTGGTGTGGCCGATGCCGCTCAGCTCGCTTTCGGGGCAAAAAGGCACGAGGATTTCACGGTCAAGCTTGGGGTTGTCGAGCCCAAACTGCCATGTTCCGTTGAGATTTTGCCAGCTGTTGCGCTGCCATTGTGGGTTTGGGTGTTCCGGGCGTGGGATGTTCATAGGCGTCCTCCGTAGTTTCATTTTCCTCATTATACCACAGCCTGCAAAAAAACACAAGCCCCAATCGCAGCGACCAGGGCTTGTGGTTGATTTTGTTACACTGTGGTTGTTTCTTCTTCCAGTTCCTCGCGCACTTGTGCTTCGGCAGCGCGGCGGTCAGCAAGCTCGGCCTCGATTTCCACGTTTTGCCCGTATTTGTACGGAAACGACGCGCGGGCAATCAAGCGGAACGTGTGGTTCAGCGCCAAACCAAGCAACCACACCGGCAACGCCCAGCGCGCAAAGCGTTCGGGAACCTCCGGGTGCGGCACGTCGCCGTCAATCGTGTGCACGCCTGCCCAGGATTGGAAGAAGTTCCCCGTGAACGTCGCAACATTCTCCTTCACCAGCTTTTCCAAAAAGCCCAGCACCGCTCGATTGACGCCCTCGCTGCGCACACCGGTTTTGTATTCCACATAGTCGAGCATCTCAAAGTTGAGCACATTGGCAGCCAAGCCTGCAATCGGACCAATCGTTTCACGCACGGTGTCCACCGCAAAAAAGCCTGCAATGCGCCCGCCCGAGCCAAGCACCTGCCCGCTCGGTCCTCTCGCGATGAAAAATTGCGCTGCGCGCCCCAGCACGTTGCTGATTTCAAACATCACCAGCGTGCGCTTGGGTCCACCCAGCCAGTTCATTGCCTGGCGCATGAATGGCACCAAGAACGTGATGGGCAAGCCCGAGAGATACCCCATCACCACCGGAATGCCCGGACCAGCGGTTTCGCCAACGATGGGCAGGCGGATATTCGGCACCAAAAAGCGCCACACAAACCATTCGTCAAACGTGGGAATGAGCACCCAGAAAAAGTTCGCAATCATCCAATACAGCAAGTATTTATTGTGCCGCAGCACCGAGAACATCTCGCGCACGGTTAGTTTTTCCTCGGGCTCATTGCTTGCTGCGGTTGGTGCGGTCGCCGCGTTGCGCGTGTGATCAAACGACACACGGTTTTTCAAAAACGTGTTGACGATTCCGCCCGCGAGGGCAAAGGGCATGAGCACCGCAAAGCCCGTGATAAAAATCCGCTGGTCTGTCCAGTGGTAGCGACCGTCGCCCACGATGAAGCCCTGCAGAAGTCGCGGCAGGTTCGCAATCGGATAGGCCAGCTTGTGGAAAGTGTGTTGCCACACATTCAGCTTGGCACGCTCCTCTGAAAGCGGCGTAATGCCTGCAACATACTTCTGATCCGAAATGCCCGCCATGGTGGCAAAGATGTTCCACGCCGCTTGAATCACACCGAACATGACCAAGCGTTGCACCGGCGTCAGCCCAAGATCCAACATGAAAAACATGGTGAGCCCTTGGTTCACCACATGATTGATGCGCATGAGCCAACGATAAGTGTTGTCTTTGAACGGGCGGCGATCCATGAACTGCCCCACCATCGGGTCGTTGATACCATCCCAAATGTGGTTCGCGATCGCTTGCACGGTGATGTGGTTGGGATTCACGTTATAGGTCGTAATCCACAGTCTTTCGCGGCCATCGAACTGGCTCACCGAGTTGCGAAAAAACGCGCCTAGCCCCCACAGCAGCTTCTCCCATGGAAACAAGCGCCCCCCCTCTTCGTCCATTTGTTCGCCTTTTAGCCATGCCCGAGGGGAATACAGCACCTGCGCGAGCTCTTCGCGCCCGCTTTCGGGCACTTTGTTGGTCACAATCTTGCTGTCCAGAATCCACCCGCGCAGCTTGCGGTTAAACAGCCGCCCGCGCAATCCAGTGCGTTCTTCATGTTCGTTCAACAGCAGAACCTCCCACAAAACTTATACTTTAGATTATATCACGTTGCGGCGGCAAAATCAAGAGAATATTCTGGGCAAATTATTTTACTTGCGCGCATGCCGATTTTATGCTATAATATAATTGTACGAGGAGGTGAACATCCATGCCAATCAATATCGACCCACAACTGCCCGCACGCAGCGTGCTGGAGCAAGAGAATATCTTTGTCATGTGCCGCGACCGCGCCCAGCAGCAAGACATCCGCCCGCTGCGCATCGCCATTTTGAACCTCATGCCCACCAAAGTGGAGACCGAAACCCAGCTGCTGCGCCTGTTAAGTAATACACCTTTACAGGTGGACATCGAGCTGGTGCAGATGGCCACGCACGAGTCAAAGAACACCACGCGCGAGCACCTGCTGCAGTTCTACAAAACTTTTGATGACATCAAGCACCAACGCTTCGACGGCATGATCATCACCGGCGCGCCCGTGGAGCTTTTGCCCTTTGAGCAGGTGGGCTACTGGCCCGAGCTGTGCGAAATCCTCGCGTGGACAAAGACGCACGTGTGGTCAACGTTCCACATTTGCTGGGGCGCACAGGCGGGGCTGTATTACCACTACGGCATCGATAAGCAGCCGCTGCCCGGCAAGTGTTTCGGCGTGTTTGCGCACGATGTGGCCGACCCCACGCACCCGCTGTTGCGCGGTTTGGACGACCCCTTCATGCTGCCGCACTCGCGCCACACCACCGTTCGCCAAGAGGACATCGCCGCCGAGCCCGCGCTGCGCCTGCTGAGTGCGTCGCCGGTGGCCGGGGTTTCGCTGGTGTGCGACCACCACTGCCGCCAGTTTTTCGCCACCGGGCATGCGGAATACGACCGCGACACCTTGGCGCGCGAGTATACCCGCGACCTGCAACGCGGCTTGGATATCGCACCGCCACAGCACTATTACCCCGACGACAACCCTACCCTGTCCCCGCAGATGTCTTGGCGCTCGGCCGCGCACCTGCTGTTCTCCAACTGGCTGAACTTCTGCGTGTATCAGCAAACACCCTATGATTTATCGGCGCTATAATCACCTGTAAAGTAAACCCCCTTCACACCTGAAGGGGGTTTTGCGTAGCGCAGGGGGAGCGCCGCGCACCACAACTTTTCTGCTTCTCTTTGTTTGTCGTGCGCCAGCGCAAATTTCCTCACCAAAAACAAAAACTTAGCTGCTATCGCGAGCGGCGCTTGAATTTCATGCCCGACACAAACAGCCCAACCAACGTCAAAATCGTGCCGATTGCCGACAGCCACGTCACGCTTTCCTCCAGCACAAGCACAGACGCAACCACGGTAATCACTGGCACCAAGTAAAGATACACGCTCGTCTTGACCGCACCCAGCTTGCGCACCGCAACATTCCACGTGGCGAAGCATATCGCAGACGCACCCAAGCCAAGAAACAGAATGTTCAGCAGATTCACCGGCTGGGCGAAGCGCGCAATCCCCCATTCAAACAGGAACAAAAACAAGACGGGAAGCAGAATCACCAAGCCGTAGCCAAAAATACGGCGTGTGGTCTGTATGGTGTGGTGACCAAATTGACCGACTTTTCGCAGCACAATGGAGTACACCGACCAAGTGAACGCGGCCGCCAGCGCGAGCAAATCGCCAACCGGGTTGAACACCATCGCGCCGCTTCTGCTGAAGCTGATGAGCAAAATCCCAACGATTGCAGCGAGAAATCCGACGAAAAAGTTGGCCTTCGGCTTTTCGCCCTCTAGCAGCCATCCCGCGATTAATGCGGTGAAAAATGGCGAGGTCGAAATAATCACGCCCACATTTGATGCCGCCGTATGGGTCAGCGCTAGGTTTTCCAGCAGGAAATATAGCGTGAAGCACAGCCCCGCCGCCGCAAACACCAGCTCCTGCTTTTTATCCGTTCCCTTCAGTCTGCGCGGATAGGCGAGCAGCAGCACCAGCAAGGCGATGCTAAAGCGATAAAACAAAATCTCAACCGCAATAAAATCCGTCAGCAAAACCCTCGTTGAGATGAACGCGGTGCCCCATATCAACACCGTGACGAAGGCCGATATGTGCCCTTTTTTGCTAACCGTTTCCTCCATTTTTCCTCCCTTGCTTGCTCATTTTAGCTAACGAAATGCGTCATCACAAACGGCTCTTTTTCGGGCAACGGCAGCGCGGCCGCATGCTTGCACCGGATGAGATACGCCATGTTGTTTGCCAAAACTTTGAGGATGCGAACGCCTTCTTCGTCGCGCAGCAGCTCCTCGGGCACAAAGCCGTGCGTCCCATTCCAGTAGCACGAGGACACCACCGGCATCTCCGAAATGGTGAAATATTTGTTGAGTTGGTCAAACGCTGCACTGTTGCCGCCGCGGCGACAATTGACGATGCAAGCGCCGAATTTCATGCGTTTAATATTCACCGGTGTGCTGAAAAACAGGCGGTCGAGCAGCGCCGTGAGCGCGCCGTTGGCCGAGGCATAATACACCGGCGAGCCGATGACCATGCCGTCGGCTTCGTTGAGCTTGCGCGCGAGTTCGTTCACTTGGTCGTCGAACACGCACTGCTTTGCCTTGCGGCAACCGCCGCAGTTCGTGCAGCCCTGCACGGGCGCGCTGCCAATGTGATGAATCTCCGCGGTCACGCCGTGCGTCGCCAGTTGCTCCTTGATGATATTCAGCGAGGTGAATGTGCAGCCCGCAGGGTTTGGGCTGCCGTTGAGCAATAGTACCTTCATGTTGTCTCCTTAAATTCACATAATGAAAGGGCGGCCGAAAACGGTCGCCCCATTGTTTACCAGGGTATCGTCACTTCAATTGCGCCGGCCGTGCGCGGTGCCAGCTCGCCGGGCGAAATCAGCAGCACAATGCCCTGCGGCACCAATGTGTACTGCAAATTCTCCCATGTCAGCACGTCAAACGACGCAAACGCATGCGTATCACGCACACGCAGGTGATCCGCCACGGCAAGGTTGATTTCCGCCGCGCGCGCCTGCACGTCAATGATATCCGTTAGCGTCAGCTTGTCGCCCGTGTGACGGCAAAACACATCACCCAGCAGCGTGGTGTCAATCATACCACCGCCGGTGTGGCTGTCGCGCCGAAACCGCACTGCCACAAAATCGTCCAGCAGTTCCACGGCATACACCTGCAAGCGATAGCGCAGCACTTGATCTGTGGTGTCGGTAATTTCGTCCAGCCCGCGCAACCATTCAAAGTCGCGCAACGCGGTGTTTGCGCGCTGCCGTGCGCGATAATAGCGGTTGATTTGCCGCCGCGCAGGGTTCTCCAGCTCGCCCGTGGAGAAGTTCGGGTATGCATAATACACCACCCGACTGAAGTGATCGCGGAAAACCTGCTGGCGCTGCACCACAAAGCTCCGTGACACCGGCTGATTGTTCGGCACGCGCTCCAGCATTTGCAGGAAATTCTCATGCGTCACGGTGCGGCTTTGCAGCACATTTTGCCGCCGCACTGCAACGGTTTCTCCGGCGAATTGCGGAATAAAAGGGTCGCCTGCCCGGCTGCAGGCGGTTAGACCCGCAGCCAGGGCAAGCGTAAGCATAATCAAAACGAGTTTTCGCATGGGTTATTCACCAACGACTTTACTTTGTTTGCGGCGTTGCAGCAGCAGCCACGTCAGTGCGCCACCAGCAATCAACAGCAGCATCAGGGAAAGCCCCCACACCACGCTATGGTTGGTTTGCGTCACTTCAATCAACTGTTCCACAGTGCCTTGCAGCGCTTGCTGCACTTGTACCGTTTGTGTGTCTGGGTCGCAGTTTTCCCAATACCAGCACAGCAGACGACCGGGCAGCAGCGAAGCCAAAATCATCAGCACTGGTGCAAGGATGATGCCAATCACAACAATCAACGCTGCGGGAATGCCAACCAGCAACAGAATCCACCAGGGGAATTCGTTGGGATCTTCGGGGTGGTCGGGCGGCAGCAGCAAGCTCCAGCTAGCCTCAATCACGGCTTCCGAATCCATCACGCCATCGCTGCTAAGTGCAACCACCGCGCTGGGGGGGTTGTGCGTGGGCAGGTTGTTCAGGCGCGGCACCACGGTAGTGTCAAACACTTGCAGGGTTTCGCCGCCATGCTCCAAGAACCAACCGTTGAAGAAGTAGAGCGGATGGTCAGCCCCGGGCACCGGCAAGCCTGTGCCTATGCCTTCGCCAAACGTGCCACCATACCATACTCGGCGCACGGTGGTTTGCCCACCTTCTGTTGTAATTACACCATACGTTGCGTCGTAAGTCACCGTATACATGCGCACAAAGATTGCGTCGATCGGGTCAAGGCGCATCACATAACAATCTCCGGTGAGCACAACATCACCTTGTCTCCACTCGATGAAGTGCCAGCCATCCAACGTGGGATAATAGAAATCTTCATGTGCATTCAGCGGCTGGCCAAGTTGCACAGCATGGTTGCGGTGGTGTGCATAGTTATCCACTCGCAATTCCAAGCTGGCTTGCGTCGTGCGCCACTCCGCAGTGATGGTCACGTCCACGCGACCCATGTTGAGCACGTTGTCGTCGCCCATTTGGTCTGCGCCAACCACTCTCCAGCGGTAGAATTCCCAACCCTCGCCACGTTGCGGCACGTCGTTAATCGGCAGCACAGTGCCCCAGCGATATTGCCCTTGCGGGTTGTTTTCCATGGTAGCATCATCGGCTGCGAGAACAACAAACAGGTTAATCATCGTCCGGCGATAGTGCAGCACGAGCGTTGCAGGGGCATTGGGGTCGCCATCTGCTAGGATTGCAGTTAGCAGCACGTTGTCTTCATGTCCTGCGTCGAACACGAAGCCGGCAGCCGAATCGCCCAAAACGCCATCCGGTCGCGACACCTCGGTGCCAACCAGTCCATAGCCGCCCTGCACGGTCGTGTAATACACAAACTCGCCATCTTCATCTTCCAGATAGATACGCACTTGGTACGTATAATGGTCAACCGGGAACCAGCGCGCATACAGCGTCGTCACGCCAGGCGGTGCAACAAGCGTGGCAGGCACATACGCGCTGCCAAGGATGAGATCGCCGCCAGTGACGGGTGTGGTGAACCAGCCCAAGAATCTGTAATCATCGCGCACAACCACGGTTGGGTCATCACCCGGCCACACTTCTTCATAGCGCTGACCGAGTTCCACAGTGGTGTAGATATTGCTTTGGTCGCCGGCGATATTGCCGCCTTGCAGGTCAAAGCGCAAGTTGAAAACATTGGCTTCCCACTGTGCGTAGATGTTGGTGGGGATGTCGCTGTTAGCCATGGCATCAAGCAACGAAAGCGGATTAATGATGTCCGCATTGGCGATGACGTTTGCGTCAACCGCTGTGCCGCTGCCGTCCTGCGCAGTGTTCCAGCCAACCAGCGTGTAACCCGTGCGTGTGGGCAAGCTGGTTCTCGCGGGCATATTCACGGTCGTGCCATAGGTTTGCGCCACGCCGTAGGTGTTGGTTTCGCCGGTGTTTCCGATTTCGCCGCCATTGCCGATGAAGTCGAACACAAAGTTGCGTGGAATCCAGCGCGCCACTGCGGTGATATCTTCTGGCACATTGTGCGGCGAAGCAGCAGTGATTTCCTCACCGTCCACAAACCAGCCGTCGAACACATGCCCGCTGCGTTCAATTGTCGCCAGCGTGCCAAAGGCTTGATTGAAGGTGGTTTCGATATAGTCCACGCTCGGCACTGCATCATCGTCGCAGGTGAAGTACAGCCTAAAGGTCCGTGCCACCCACCACGCGTGCAGCGTTTTGTTGCCCGCGAAGTCCACCATATCAGCGGCTATCCATTCCACCGCATCGGCAACATCTTCGTGGTCTTGCGGCAGCGTGTGCCAGCCGTCAAAGTCATAGCCAACGCGCTCTGCCGTTGCCAGCGAGGGCACTAAGGTGTCTTCATCATTTTCGTAAGGCACCATGTGTGCCGAGCCCAAAGGCGTGTTAAATGTGATGGCTTGGCTGTCGCGGTCTTGCGTGCCGCCTTGCGGGTTGAAGGTCAACGTGCGAACTTGCGGCGTCCAGTGGGCGTAGAACACGGTGGGAGCCAACACAAACGCCTCGCAAACGCAATCCGCCGTGCACACACAGTCATACGTGCAATCATCCAAGCAATCGACGCAAACATACTGGCAGTCATTGGGATCGCAACCGCTTTCGTCGCAATCATGCGTGCAACCGATGAAACAATCGCAATCATACAGGCAATCGACCTCGTCACAATCACAATCAACGCAGCTGCAGTCATACTCGTAGCCGCCATCCACCAGGTTGATGTTATCTTCGCTCACCACGGTGTTTTCGTCGATTTCAACGCTGTCGTCGCCGGGGCCACCGGGTTGCGTGAACCAGCCCACGAAGTCATGACCATATTTGGTCGGCTCATCCGGCAACTCGAAGTAGTCACCGAACTCCACCTCTCTGCGCTCATTTTCACAATCGCAATCGTCGTAATCACCGCACCAGCTGCCGCCTTGCGGGTCGAACTCAACATGGTATTCAATCGGAATCCACAGCGCAACATAGATCGTGTACTCGTAGCGATCATAGACATAGCTGTCGGTGCTCAAAATCGCACGCGCCAAGGCAGTGCCCGCTACGATTTCGGTTGTTCCGGTGCTGTCCGTAAACCNCCAGCCGCCGAAGATATGACCAGCGAGGGTGGGCTCGGGCGGCAGATTGATTTCGTCGCCGAGCGACAGATGTTGCGTCGGGTTTTCCGCATAGCCGGGGATTTCGCCGCCATAGGGATCAAACGCAATTCTGAAGATAATCGGCGCCCAATGCGCGTAGAAATGGGTGACAGCGCTGCCATCCATCAAGTCGGCAACCATGCCCTCGGTGAGGAAGTCGCCTTCTCTCACGCGCGTCGTGGCTTCAGCTGCTGCAACACAATCGCAGTCTACGCATTCGCAAACCGCTACGCAATCGCAGTCTACGCAATCGCAAATTTCTGCACATTCACAGGTTGCTTCGACGCAATCCGTTGTGCAATCACAGGGCTCTGCGGAGCATGTGCCACAGCAAATGGCCTCACAGGCATCGCAATCTACGCAATCGTCGCAGGCAACGCAATCCAAGCAGCTGCAAGCAATCGCATCCGTGCAATTGCAATCCGCGGCACTGCAATCGGTGCAATCGCTGCAGTCATCGCAAGGCACACAGGCGCAATCCACTTCGCATACAGCGGCGCAGTCGTCGCATTCACAATCCACCGCACAATCGCAATCGCTTGCACAAGTGCAGCGTTGCGGCACCGGGAACCAGCCAAGGAAATCGTAACCCGATCTCGTTGGATCAACCGGCATGTTGTCGCTGATTACAAACTCGTCGCCAACTTCCATGTTGAAGCCTTGGCTGTTGGGGCTGCCGTTAATCAAACCGCCCTCTGGGTGGAACTCAACGGCGTGCTCGCCATACCATGCCCACACTGCGTACATGGTGGTGGGGATATCGTGCGGGTGTTTAAGCGTGATATCATCAAGGGTATATTGGTTAACCGTCGTGGTCGCGTTAATCACAACTGGATCTTCGCCTGTGCGGCGGTATTCCCAGCGCACAAAGCGGATGCCAGAATTGGTCGGGTGCACGGGCACGGGCGGCAGCACGAAGGTGCTGTCAAACTCTTGAGTGCTTTCATATCTCACGCCAACTGCTTCGCCCGGGAAATGCCCGATGTAGGGATCCCAGTCCACGGGAAGCTGCAGCGCAATCCAGCGCAGGTAGACATAGGTTTCCACCGTGTTGTCCCAAGCGTCGGCAACCAAGTCGCTGTTCACTGTCCAAGTCCCGGTGTCGGGCAGCACGCGCACACAATCCACACCGTCCACCGGTGCAGGTGTCGTCCACCAGCCACCAAAGGTGTAGCCGGTCGGCGGTGTCGGCAGCGTGGTGGGGACGGTTAGGTCGTCGCCATAATATTCCGTTTCGCTGGCGATTTCAAAATCCGTTGCGCTGTCAATAAAGTTAACGATGAACGGCAGCGGTGTCCACAGAGCATACAGACGAACTTCACCGTTCGGCACGCGAGTCAAGCGCACCACGGATTGACCGTCAGTGAATGTTTGCTCACACACGCAATCGTCACAGTTGCAAACGGCTACGCAGTCGCAGGAAGCACCACAGTCGCAGGGAATCGCACAATCACAAGGTACTACGCTGCAGACGCCACAGCAGGCAGTCGCAGTGCAATCACCCAAGCAATATGCGTCGCAATCCGTGCAATCACAGTCCAAATTGTCGCAGTCCACCGCACAGTCGCAAGGCAGTGCACAGCAATCCGTGCCACAGCAATCCTGGGCACAATCGCACGCAGTCGCGCAGTCACAATCTCTAATCCAGCCAGCAAACACGTGACCCGGACGAGTGAGATAGCCATCGTTTTCGCGCAGATTTTGCGGTACGTTATAATAGTGCTCGGTGTATTGCATTGTGCCCACAACGCCTTGGCCGGGTCTTGCGTTGTACGTGACGATATACGGGATAGGCCGCCACACGGCATACAGGTCAACATTGTTAATATTGCTGACACCGGGGTCTACGTCGGGGTGATGATACTCGTAGAATTCATCGCCATCACCAAACACCACCGCGCCATCGGGCGTGAGTGCCCAACCATCAAACGTGAAGCCCGGGCGATCAAACGCATTGTAATTCAAGTCGTCTTCATCGCCAAACACGAAGTTTTGCGGCAGCATGCTTCCGTCGACTTCATAGTCGTAAGCCGCATCCGTGTCAACATTATGGTGGAAGGTCACGGTGAACGGGAGGCGTGCCCAACGCGCATAGAACGTTGCAGCGGGGTAGTAGTAGGGGTAAATTTGGGTTGCGTCAAAGCCGGGCAGACCATCAACAAGCGGGCCGCCGTCATATGCATAGTGGTCGCCAACCACCAGCGAATTTGCAAACACTTCATCGCCGCCGATTGCA
>WQRM01000020.1 GCA_009786735.1 Oscillospiraceae bacterium
CTGGGCGACTTCATCCCCGACGAAGACGCCCCCGCCCCCGCCGACAAAGCCAGCATGCTGCTGCTCAAAGAGCAACTGGCCGATGTGCTCAAGACCCTCACCCCGCGTGAGGCGAAGGTCCTCGCCATGCGCTTTGGCTTGGAGGATGGTCACCCGCACACCTTGGAGGAAGTGGGTCGTGAGTTCGAGGTCACACGCGAGCGCATCCGCCAGATTGAAGCCAAGGCGCTGCGCAAATTGCGCCACCCCAGCCGTAGCAAGCGCCTGAAGGACTTCTTGGGCTAGGCACCTGCGGTGCTCGGCGTATGCCGACATGACCGATGGGAAGCGAGTCGCTTCGCTGTGCCCTATCAAATTTTCATAAGAAATCAAGGAGAACATCACCATGTCCAAAGCCAAAATCGCCAAGGTATACACAGAGCCTTTCCCCGCAAGCCGTTTCATTGGCAAGTGCTACACCAACGCCGACCGCGTGGATGGCATGTTCGGCGCACATTGGGATGCATGGCATGAGCAAGGCTGGTTTGATCAAATCGACCCTTCAGGCAATAACCATGCGATTGGTCTGATGTACGAAGATGGCGATTTCGACACAACATTTCAGTATTGGATTGGCTACTTCATGCCCGCAGATGCAACCGTACCTGAGGGTTTTGCGCATGTTGATTTCCCCGCCAGCGAACTTGGGGTATGCTGGGTGCACGGCAAGGAAGAAGACATCTTCGGACAAGAAGGCTCTTGCGGCGAAAAGCTTGAGAAAAAATATACCCTCAACGCCAACTGGTGTTTTGAACGCTACACCGACCGCCTAGACAGCCCCGACAAAAAGGGTAAGGTCATACTTGACATTTGTTTTTTCATAAAGTAGCACAAAGGAGGGAATGCCATGCCCGCTCTGCGTGACCCCACCAAGCGCCGCCTGGAGCGCATCATCGACACCGCCTACTATCTGCTGATACTGGTGGCGTTTTACCTGTTCATGAGCTATGCTTTTTGGCTGGTGTTTCCGTTTATGTTTGCGTTTTTCCTCGCCGCCATCATGCAGCGACCCATGAACTTCGCCCACCGCAAGCTCAAAATCAAGAAAAAATTCAGCGCCATCATGCTCGTGTTGCTGTTCTATTTGGTGATTGTGAGCATCATCGCTGCCATTGGCATGCAGCTATGGGCGAGCGCCACGAACTTTGCCAGTTTCGTCACCGCGCAAGCGCAGAATTTGCCCGAGATTATCATCGGTCTCGCCGAGCGTGTCAGCGAGCTGATTCGCTGGCTGCCCGCCGGTTTGCAAGAAAACATCAACACCTGGCTGACGTATAACGTCACCACGCCACTCACTTATGGCGACGACGGCGGCGTGCTGGTGAGCTTGGTGTCCAACATCGACATCGCATGGTTCCGCGCGCCGATTGGCGGCGTGCTGAACGTCGCTGGGCGCATCCCCGCGGTGGCCATTGCAGCCGTCATCACCGTCATCAGCAGCTTCTTCATGACCACCGGTTACGACGACATCGTGCGCTTCATCAAACGCCAACTGCCGCAAAAACGCCAAGATGGTCTGTCAGCCGCCAAGCGCATCTTGTTTTCGTCATTGGGCAAACTGCTCAAGGCCTACACCATCATCATGGTGTCCACCGCCGCGCAAGTGGCCATTGGTCTAACCATCATGCGCCTGATTGGTATTTACACCGGCAACTACCTGTGGGCCATCGTCGCCGTGGTCGCCGTGTTGGACTTCCTGCCCGCCGTGGGTGCAGGCTTCGTGCTCACGCCCTGGGCGCTGTATAGCCTAATTATGGGGCAGTTTTGGCTGGCGCTTGGGCTGATTCTCATCTACGTCACCATCACCATCGTGCACCAAATCGTGGAGCCAAAGGTCATGGCCGCCAATCTTGGTTTGCCGCCGGTTGTGACCATCGCCGCGATGTATATCGGCCTGCAGCTGTTCGGCATCATCGGCATTTTGCTCGCGCCCATCCTCATGACGCTGCTGAAGGTGCTCAACGACGAGGGCGTCATCAAAATCTGGAAGTAGCCCTTGCGGTACACACTACAAAACCCCTACTCTCTGCGTGGCAGAAAGTGGGGGTCTCGTGTTTATTTATGCTAACTTCGCCATGATTTCATCAAAGTTCAGCACACGACCGAAAATCTCCATGTTCGCGAGGGTGGCGCGGTGTGCGTCGTCGCAGGTGGTGGTGGTCACGTCGCCGCCGAACACAACCTTGTAGTCACGATACACCGCATCGCGCGCGGTGGACTCACAGCAAATGTTGCTCATGATGCCCACGATGATGAGGGTGTCCACAGCGTTGTTGCCGCCGCGCAGATTACGCAAAATCAGCTCCAGATTGGTCTCGAAAAACGCGCTGTAGCGATGCTTGGTCACCACGGGTTCACCGGGCAGCGGAGCAAGCTCATCAATGGTCATCACGCCTTTCGTGCCGCCACGCATGCCCGCATGCGCCAGATGCGGCCAGTTGGCAATCTCCATCGGGCAGCGGTCGGGGTGGGTTTCGTGCTCGGTATACACCACCGGCACGCCAATTTCGCGGCAGCGGTCGATGATCTGCTTGATCGGCTGCACCAGCTTGCGCGCCTTGGGCACTTCCATAATCGCGCCTTCCAGCAAGAAGTCATTTTGCATGTCGATCACAAGCAGCGCTGTTTTTTCGTGGGTGAAATCCCATTTTGGCATGTATCTTTTCTCCTTAAACTCTATTCTTCATCGCCGGCCACTGGCGTGAGATGTCTGATTGCACCCTGCAGCTGCGATGCATCGCTATACGGGTTATACTGCAGCGTGTCGCTGGGCGGGCTGGGCAGCACGCCGCCCAAGTTCCAGTTTGCATCGCCGCCCACGGGAATAATCGTGCCCACGCTGAGGATAACACCACCGCCCACTTGCGCCAGCGCAAAATGCCCCTGCACCGTGTTCACGCCGCGCGTGGGACGACCAACCAGCACCACCTCTGCCGGGCGCTGCACCGACAGCGCATACGCAAACAGTTCTGCCGGACCTGCGGTGTTTTCATCCATCAGCACAACCATGCCCTGCGTCACAATGCTATCGAAAATATTGAATGCATCCGACACGAAGGATTGCGACTCGCGTTCGCCATGAAATTGCACCGTGGCAATCGCATCGCCCGGCCGTGAAGCAGGCAACAGCAAGTTCGCGGCTTCCACCGCAAACGGGAGCGTGCCGTCATACGTGCCGCGCAAGTCGATGATAAAGGCGCCAGCACCGGCAGCCTCAAGGTTTCGCATGGCGGTATCTAAGTCGTTGGCCGTGTTGCGGAAAAACGAGAAAATGCGGATATATCCGATCGCGCCTTCCTGCCCATTGGCATCGGCCATCAGCTCTGTTGCCACCGTGGGCACGCCTGTCCCCAGCAGCACCCTGGCTTCCTGGCGTTCATCGTCGCGCATGAACACAAAGTCCACCGCCACCGTGGACACGCCCTCGGCCTGCGCAAAGCCAACGTTGAGGATGTTGGTGATGAGGCTGTCCGCGTTATACGTGCTGAGATTTTCCTCATCAAACAGCACAACAATTTCGGTTTCCACGCGCACCAGTCGGTCGCCGCTGAGCAACCCAGCTCGTCCAGCCGGGCTGTCAAGCGCAACATGCGCAATCTCCAGCATGCCGGGCTCCGGCGCAACAGGAACATCGTTGTCATCATCATTATCATCGGCGGCGCTCGGCACATAGCGCAACTGCAGCCCAATGTCAGACTGCTGACCCTCCAGCCGCTGCAAAAACGCGTTCCACTGCTCGGGCGGCAGATAGCGGCTATGTTCATCCTCCAAGCCCTGCACAAAGCCGCTCACCATTTCGGCGATGATGTCATCCTCGTTGAAATTGCGATAAAATTCGCTCTGCACCACAGCGCGGATTTCCTCCAAGGCATGCGCCTGCGCCACGCGGTGATACAAATCGCCCATCAGGGCATTCAAGCGGTTTTCGGCGAACCAATATGTCAGCGGAATGGCCACCGCAACCATAATCAGCGCCAGCGCCAACGCCGCGCCGATGGTAATTTTCTTGCTCATGTGTATGCACCTCCTCCCCCTATTATACCACACCTTGTCCAAAAAAGCAAGCAAACAATAAATTCTCACGTCACTTTCAGCAATGCCGCTTCCTCTCGCCGCAGCGCAAGCGAATAACCCCGCAGGCGCAGCAACAGCGGATCACCCAGTGGCGCTGTGCATTGCAGGGTGATTTTCGTGCCGGAGGTGAGCCCAAGCTCTTGCAGGCGCAGGGCGATTGCACCTGCACCATGTACCTGTGTAATGCGCGCGCTTTGACCACGTTTGAGTTGTGTCACGTTCATGCTTCATTATACAACAAAAAAGCTCCCGGCGTTAACCGAGAGCTCTGTTTGAGAAAATGGGCTTATTTCTCTTCTTTTTTCTTCAGCACGACGAACGCGCCTGCGCCTGCAAGAGCAACCACAGCTGCTGCTGCGATGGCAATGGCGTTGCTGTCGCCCATGGGGGGCAGACCAGGGTCATTTTCCCAGCAAGGGATATACAGACGAGCCAAGAAGTTCATGAAGTCGCTGCTGAACATGCTGTTCAGTGCGCTCACCAAACGACCGTCTTCGTTGTGACCGTTAGCGATCAAATGAGCAGTGATGGTGTTGTTGAGGGCTTCGTCAGCGCCTTCGGGCAGTTCTTCGTCAACATCGATGCCAGCGCTCACGAAGAAGTCGTTCACGATAGCAGCAAGCACGTCCAGACCGCCGACGGCTTCAGCCAGTTCAGCAACCAGATCACGCATGTTGTCGATGGCATCGGTGCCTGCAGTGTTTGCAGCTGCGCCAACCATCAGGGAAAGAGCCATAACAAGGGCAATTGCGATAGTCAGAATTTTTTTCATGGGGTAGGTTCCTTTCGTAAAATGGGTTGAATTCAAAGTTTACTGCAATGGATTCTGAGCTTTGCCCAAGCCAGAATACCACTTGCATTTACAATGATACCAGATTATCGTGCGTTTGTCAAGTGTTTTTCGCAAACTTTTTTCGGAAAAGCCAAATTTCTCTCACAATAGCCTAGCTGGGGCGTCCAAAGCGGTGGCTGGGCACGTCTTGATCCATATACTGCCAGCTAAAATGGATGCTATTGCCGCGCCGCGTGAGCGTTTCGGGGTTAAGGTGCGTGGGAATGCCGTTGATTTCGCGGAAACCTGCGCGCACCCAAGCGTCGGCCACCAGATTCATCATTTGCGGGCTGGGGAAGGTCAGCGTGCCCACGGTGATTACTTCGCTTTTGCCGCGGTTGTTGGCATAGGGGTTGTGGAACGCGCCGGGCACAAAGCCGGTGATCCACCAAGTGGGGTGCGGGCCGCGGCGGAACAAATGCTGCGTGCGGCCGCTTTGGAAGTCGTGTTGATACACACTGATGGTCATGATCACATATTCTTGCTCAACTGCCGAGAAAAAGTGTTGCGCGGCTTGCGTGCTGGGTTTGGTATACACACCGATTTCAGCGCCCAACATTGCCAAACCATAGCGACCTGCCCACATTTGAATCAGCCAGTCTTTAGGGATGCGGTTGCCGCGTTCGTCCAGCAGGAACATGGGGTTGCCGTTGGCGTCGTGGCGCACACGGTTGCGGTTAGGACCATATTGGTAAATGTCATACACATAACCATAGCGGAAGTTCAGGCGAATCGTGCCATAGACCATTTGCAGGAAGGGCGAAGCCATGTCAAACAGCGCGTTGAAGCCAAACTGTTTTTGCCAAGGATCGCGCTCGGTGTAGAACACGCCATTGCCGTCCATGCGATAGCTGAGCATGCGGAACGCACGTTGTTGTTCTTGCGCGGTCATGTCACCGGCGAGGATTTCGCGGCGTGCAGCCTCAATGGGGTCAATCGTGGTGGTTGTGCGCGCCGTGGTGGGCACGGTTGCCACCGCAGCCACGGGGCGGGTTTCCACCGGCACGTTGAGGTCAACACGCACGGTGTAGGGGTCGTTTGCGCTGCCGGCAATCCAGCCGCGACCATACAGCGTGCGCACACCATCGGTTTCCTGCACGCTCACGAGCACTTCCTGCCCTTGTGCCGTTATACTCAGTATACGCTCGTCACCGCGCAAAGGACATTCGCCGCGGTTAACCGTCACTTCGCTGCGGTCATTGAGGGTGACGCGCTGCCCGCTTGTGCTGAACAAGTCAACCAAGCCAAGCATGGTGGCGTTGTCGTTGTCGTCAAGCGTGGCAAAGGGAATGAGCGTGGCGTTGCCAGCTGTGCCCACAGCTTCCACGCCGGGTGGGCCCACGTTGGGGAAGTCCGCTTGAACGATGTTGTTGCCACCGTTGCCGCAAGCGACAAACAGCGTGGCCACGCCTGCCGTCAGCAGCAGGCAAAGGATGATAGCGATTGCACGTTTCATGGTTAGTGTTACCTCCATTGTTAACTTTAGACATACGAATAGTAAATTTTAGAGAAAAATCACGAGTTACGCTACTTTGTCGCAGCGCAACGCAAAATTCCTCACCGGGTCATGAATATTTACTCCGCGTTCGGAATAATCAGCGGAATGTTTTCGCCGCCAAGCCGCGAGGCAATTTGCGCCACCGCTTGCGTCACCAGATTCGCCTCCAGCAGGTTGGCATTGCTGGTTTGGAAGAACAACTGGCTTTGCTGCGGCACCACGCCGATGAGCTGCAGCTCGGTTTGGTCGATGATTTCGTCAATCGCCAAATGGCGGCGCTGCAGGGCAACCTTGCGGTCAAAGCGGTTGATGACAAGCCGCACGTCACGCAGATCCATGCGCAGGGCTTTTGTGCCCGCCAATGCCGCCGAGCGCACACAAACCGGATCGGCGGTGCAAACCACGAGGGCGCGGTCGGCCGCCAGCACTGCACAACGGTAGCCAAAACCGATACCCGCCGGTGCGTCCAGAATCACCACGTCGTAGTCGCTGCAGGTGGTGATGAGCTGGGCGAGGGCATCTTCCTCTAAGGTGTCTTCGTCGGCCACCGGCGCGCACAGCAGATGAATGCCGCCAAACGGCAGCACCGCCTGCTTGACCGTGCAGCGCCCCAGCGCGGCATCCGCCCAGCTGAACAGCACGTGTTCGTCCACACCCAGAATCATGTCCAAGCTGCGCAGACCGATGTCGCAGTCCACCAGCAGCACGCGTTTGCCACGCGCGGCCATCTCCACCGCAAGGCACGCGCTGATGGTGCTCTTGCCCACTCCGCCTTTGCCCGAAATCACGGCGATGCGTTGTTGCATGTGCATTCCCCCTCTATGCAACTTTTTTGAAAAAAAGTTGCGCAAAAAACTTTAGTCGCGCTCCGCGCGGGGTTAGCCAAAAATAAACTTCGCAATCTTCTTCGCCTGCGCCGCCGGATTTAACGCCAGCACCCGCTGCGTGATTGCCTCGGCGACTTCGTCGGCACCCAGCGCAGCCGCCCGCTCAAACACATCTGTGTCGTCCCAGAACAGCTCCGTGGTGCAAAACACCGTGGACGGCCACGTGCCAATCTGCTGCTGCCCCTGCATGGTTAAGTACATGCGCATTTGCAGTTCTGTCAATGCGCTATCGAACTTCGACTTCTCTTCGCGCGTAAACCCCGCCTCGCGCTTGATGTTGTCCGTCGCCAGGCTGCCGAACTCGGCCACCACGTCGTAAATCCGCTTGGCATAGTGGCTAATCGTGCCGCTTTCGTAAGCCTGCGCGAACGAAGCGCCGCCGCGCCGTGCTGCGAGAAAGTATGGATAAAATTCCTGCGTGATGTAGCCCGACTTCTTGAAGAACAGCTTGCCATAGGCGATGTCGCTGCGCTCTTGCAGCACACGCATGCGCCACTCCCACGGGTCGGTGTCGGGGTTGCCTGTGTGCCATTGCATCGGACCATCTTCGTTCCAGCTGTTGGTGAACAGGCTGAAGATGTGTGCGTCTTTGTCGCCGAGCGAAAACCCAGCGGCGAGCAGTTCGCGGCAAAAGTCGGTGTAGTGTTGAATCATCGCAGTTTCTCCAATTCGTGTTTGAGCCGCGCAATCATGTCGCCGCGCTCGGCATCGCTGGGTTTGGTGCTTTCGGCGCACATTTCCTCCCACGGCAGCCACCACACCGGACCGGGTTGCGGGGTGTCGCCCGCTCTGCGGGGGAAGATGTGCCAGTGCAGGTGTGTGTCGCCGTTGCCCAGCAGCTCAACATTCAATTTATTCGGCGCAAAGGCGTGGTAGACCGCCTCGGCGACCAGTGACATTTCTTCCAGAAAGCGCAGCTTGAAGTTATGTTCAAGTTCGTGCAGCTCGTTGGCGTGTTGCTTGCACAAAAACAGCGTGTAGCCACAAAAGCGCTGGTGGTCGCCCAGCACAACATAGCCGGTGTCGAGTTCGGCAACGAAGTGCGGGTTGGTGCCGGCGCGAATCATCGCAATGCGGTCGCAGATAAGGCAAGGCATGGGCTACACTCCTTCGCACCCCCACCGTCATGCCTGTCGGCATGCCACCTCCCCCAGGGGGGAGACATCCACTCGGCGGGTTGATTGTCGCAAGTAATTTTCAAACAGATGAAACTCGTTTCGTAGGTTCAGCGTAGTCGGTCAGTGCCTCCCCCTTGGTGAACCACCCCACGAAACAGGTTTCGCGGGGACCCCAGCGGGAGGTGGCGCGTATGCGCCGGTGGGGGTAACACATCACCCACCCAGCTCAATCATCTTGTCCACGCATTTGCGTGCGCTGGCAATCATGTCCTCACCCATCTCAATCACCGTGCCGCCCTCGCCGCGCAGCGCCAGCAGAACATCCGGCAGCGTGGTGAGCTTCATGTTCGGGCAAACCAGCTTCGTGCCCAGCGCAAAGAACCGCTTGTCGGGGCACTCGTACTGCAAATGCTCGGCAATCGTCGCTTCCGTGCCGATGATGAACTCCCGCTCGGCAGATTGCTTGGCGTATTGCATAATCCCGGTTGTCGAGCCAACGTAATCCGCGAGGGCAACCACCGCAGGCACGCACTCGGGATGCACCAGTAGCTTCGCCTCGGGATGCACAGCGCGCGCGGCTTGCACATCAGCAACGGTGACCGCCGCGTGAACGGGGCAACCGCCTTCGAGCAGCTTGATGTTCTTTTCCGGGCATTGGTCGGCGACCCATGCGCCCAAGTTTTTGTCGGGGATAAAGAGGATGTTGGGGGTGTCGATGCGCTGCACAATCTGCACGGCGCTGGAGCTCGTCACACACACGTCGCACACGGTTTTGAGCGCGGCGGTGGTGTTGATGTATGCCACCACGGTGTAGTCCGGCAGGCTCTGTTTGACCGCCGTGATGATGTCTTTGTCCATTTGCTCGGCCATGGGACAACCGGCGAGAGGGTTCGCCAGGCGCACGGTTTTGTCCGGCGCGAGCAACTTGACACTCTCGGCCATGAAGTGCACGCCACACATGAGCATGTTGCGGTGCGGCTGCTCCACCGCAGCAAGTGCCAGCGCGAAGGAGTCGCCCTTCACGTCCGCCACCTCAAGGATTTCGCGCGCTTGGTAGCTGTGCGCGAGGATGCAGGTGTCGGTTTCGCGCTTGAGGCGGATGATTTCTTGTTGTAGTTCGTGGATGGTCATGGTTTACCTCGCTAACATTATCCCACGCGCCCAATACGCACGGGTGTGGCTTCGTTGTAGTCTTCAATTAATTCGTGCCAAAAGCCATAATCATCTTCCGGCACAATCACTTCAAACACATTGGCGCGACCAGTGCCCAGCTGACCAAACTGATTGTCACCCCAGGCATAGAGCTCCAAGTTACGCGTGACAGCCAGCCGATGCCTACTCATATTCCCATGCGCGGTTAGCACGTTATCCATCAAACGTTGCGGCACACCGTATTCCACAATGGTGCCAGCCATCGACCCACCCCATGGGCCTGTGAAACTAGCGGATACTTCACCCCAAATCCACAGGCTGTTGTCGTTGCGCAGTGCCATGCTGCCGGGAAATACCGTTTGCACATCATCTAGCACAAGTGTGGGCGTGTAGATCCAAAACGCGGCGCTGTCAACGCCCGCATGTCTGCCCGGTCCCCAACCATATAGCCTATCCTCGATGGTCAGTGCAAAAGTTGCTTGTCTATTCACCGCAATGTCGCGTACATTGTCCATGATAAATTGCGGTTCAGCCGTCATCTGGTTGGGATCGGTGAAATGCCTGCCAAAATAGCGGGTAGAGCCAATGCCGTATACGCGTCCCGCATTGGTCAGCATAATCATGTGCCAACTGCCCAACCCGACCGCTCGAACATCATCCATCACATGCACTGGCTCAAGCGAATATTCATCCCAGCCAAGTTGTGTGATGTCAATGCCCCAGGTCCAAAGCCTGCCGTCGCTGGTAATTGCAACAGCCGTGTGCCACCCCGCATCAACAAACACGACATCGTTCATGATTTTCACGGGGGTCGGGCGGTCTTCACGCGTGCCATCGCCGAGTTGCCCGCGGCTATTCCCGCCCCAAGCGAACAGTTCTCCATCTGCATTGACAGCGAAGCTAGCGTAAGAGCCAGCCGCAATTTGCACGATATTCTCCATCAGCCGCTGCGGAGTATGCTGGCTATGGTCTTCTACGACGAAATAATGGTCGCGATATACCGTGATACGCCCATCGCCCAATTGGCCATGGCTATTGTCGCCCCACACCCACAACGTTCCATCCGCATGCAGCGCCATGGAGTGCGAACCGCCGGCAGCAACCTGCACCAGCGCAACATCATGCGTTCGCTCTGACTCAAGCCCATACGCAGGCGCTTGCGCTGTTGTTTGAGTCACTTCGTCTTGTTGCGGTTCTTCAGGCACAGCGCACGCGCCAAGCGCCGCCACCAAGCATGCAATCAACAATAGTACAATCCACTTTTTCATGCGCATCCCCTATTCTTCAACTAAGTCGCCGTGCCCATGGTCGTGCCCGTCCTCGCCGAGCTTAGCAAACAGCGCGGCGTCATAGGCGATGCCGTTGTTGTCGTAGTACATCTTAATGGCGGACTTCACCGCTTGCTCCGCCAGCAGGCTGCAGTGCATCTTCACCGGCGGCAGACCATCCAAAGCCTGAGCCACCGCCTTGTTGGTGAGCTCAAGTGCCTCCCCCACGGTTTTGCCTTTGATCATCTCCGTGGCCATGCTGCTGCTCGCAATTGCCGATGCGCAGCCGAAGGTCTTGAACTTCACATCGGTAATGATGTCATTCTCCACCTGCAGATACACGCGCATGATGTCGCCGCACTGGGCGTTGCCGACCTCGCCCACGCCGCTTGGGTTGGCAAGCTCGCCCACGTTGCGCGGGTTGGTGAAGTGTTCGATTACTTTTTCGCTGTAACCTAGGGACATGGAATATTCCTCAATTTCAGTAAATTTTCAATGATGATGTGCGATTTCCACCAATTTTTGCTCAATTCCCATTCTTCGGGGTAATCGCCCCAACTCCACGGCACGTCCCACGAGCCGTCGGGCAGTTGCGCTTCATGCGGGAAGTCGTAGTGCTCGGTGTTGCAACCCTCAAGTGCTTGCGTGAGCGCGGGGTTGTCCAGCACCTGCGCCAACCGCACAAACAATACATTTGAATAAGAACCGTCACCTGCTTTGCCTGCAAAATACGCCTCCACAGCTTCATCGGCAATGCGTTGACCAAGGGCGCGCAATTCGCTGCCGCGCGCCGCAAACCGCAGAATAAACCCCGCCAGCGCCGCCGTTGGATTGTAGTCATACTCGTGGCTCACAGGTTTGCCAAAATGCCACCACGGCGCATGCGGATGGTCGTTGTTCGTTGGCACTTCGTTTGCCCACAAGCGACCGTCAAAGTCCGCGCCGCTGCCCAAATAGCGCAAAATCCCCTGCACGATAGAATGTTCAGCGTCTTCATGTCCAACTTCCACCAGAATTTCCGTCGCAGCCCACGTTTGAATGGGCGCCGAGTTCGGGTTCCAGCAATCGGCCTCAAGGGCATGCCCAAACCCGCCATCCTCATTTTGGTATGTGGCCAAAGCTGTTAACACAGCTTCTGCACTGCCGCGTTCAAAGAGAAACTGAAAGCGCGCCAAATCAATCGGTCTTGCGTTGCGATAGATAAATGTGCGAGCCTTGGTGAAGTGTTCGATTACTTTTTCGCTGTAAATCACGGATTATTCCTCGCTTTCTATTTTTCACGAAGTGCCTGCAGCGGCGCAAACTCGCGCACTTGTTTGGCATGGTCGAGGGCACGATTGACCAGCATGTCACTGAGCTCTAATTCATCAGGATAGCGCGGCTGCACGCCGTAAGGTGTTAATGAAGAGCATTTTTCCATGATTTCATCAAATCGGTCATCAAACTGCTTGCACCGCACACAAAGTTGCGTTAAATTGTGCGTTCTGGGCACGTCTTCAGGCTCTACGCCACACGCAATTAAATAGCCTTTCAAATATTTTTCAACGGCTTGTTGGCAATGAAAACTCATCAATTCCCAGGGACGAGGATGCATAGACAAGCCATGTTCTGCGTAAGCCAAGTCCATGTCCGCTAGCCGAAACCATTCGCGAGTAAGTTCTTTATCCATGCAATAAAAGTCCTTTCTGTGCAATAGTCCGTTGCAGGGTAGACGCAGCTTTGCGGCGGTTAAACACATTCGCATAGTTTACCATGATATCGGTAGGCATTGTTAAATTTTTTCGTGCATACAAGTCATGATAAATGCTGCCGCTTAGCTCCATCGGGTGCTGCTCCACATTGTCCGGCACAACCACGTAAATATCTAAGTCACTGCCTTCGTTCGGCGTGCCATAAGCATAGCTGCCAAACAGATAAATCGCTTCCGCAGGGACGACTTCAAGAATGCCCTGCTTGATGATTTCCAGTTCGCGCTGCACGCTTTCATCTAAGTGGTGCATCATGTTCTCCTTATCCAAATACCTCGCACGCGGCAACCATGCGCAACATGTCTTCGTCTATCTTATCACGCCCATAGGCGTCGATGAACCGCTGGCGATAGTCATTCGTCTTCAAGTTGTAGCCCAGCGACCAAATCGCCCAAAACACGTCCACATGGTGGTCGCCCACGCCCGCATTGTCCAAGTCGATGAAGCCCGCAAAGCGCCAGTCGTCCAGCATAATGTTCGGCAGGCAGTAGTCGCCGTGCAGCAGGGTGTTGTTGCGCAGTTCGTGTCCGTGCGCCTGCACCACGGCATAAGCCTCGTCCGCGCTGGCATAGCCATAGCTATCCGGAAAATGGCTCTTGTCATACTCGCCTGTGCGATAATTCCGCTCCACCGTGGCGAGATACTCTTTCGTGTGGTTTTGCACCGGGCAATCAGAAAAATCCAGCGCATGCAACATGGCGAGTCGCTCTGCTAAAATATCACACAACCGCTCCGGCTGCGCAAGATATTTCTCCGCCACGCAGTCATCGCCCGGCACTTTCGCCGTCAGCAGCCAATCCTGCTCGGTCGACACATCCGCCAACACTTCAGCCGACAAACCTTTGTCGTGGAAATAGCGCGTCATATCGGCTTGGCGTTGCAGCTTGCCGGTTGCGGCACGCTTGAGGAAATACCCATCGTCTTTGTCGATGTGCCACACCGCCGCGCCCGAATGTCCAACGGTGATTTCCCGCATCGGCGCATCACGCAACCACGCGCGAATTTCTTGTGGGCAGGCTTCCATTCTATCCCTCCTGCCACACAGGCGACATCGCCCGCAACCGCTCAACCACACCCGGCACAACCCGCAACGCGTGGTCAATTTCCGCCTGCGTGGTGTAGCGGCTCAAGC
>WQRM01000021.1 GCA_009786735.1 Oscillospiraceae bacterium
TGCTCAGCGGGAGCAAGACCAGCCTCTTCTTTCGCTTGCGCGGCAGCGGAGGCAGCGGCCACGGCATCTTCGCCTTGGCGAGCTTCCAGCACGGCATCGGCCATGGCGGCAGAAATCAGCCGCACAGCACGGATAGCATCGTCGTTGCCGGGGATGACGTGGTCAATTTCATCGGGATCACAGTTGGTGTCCACAATGGCGATAATCGGGATGCGCAGTTTGTGCGCCTCGGCCACCGCGATGCGCTCTTTGCGCGGGTCAACGATGAACATCGCCTGCGGGGGACGCTTCATTTCAGTGATGCCGCCCAGGAATTTTTCCAGGCGCTCGATTTGCAGGCGCAGTTTGATGACTTCTTTTTTCGGCAGCATTTCAAACGTGCCGTCTTCTTCCATTTGCTTGAGCTGTGCCAAGCGACGGATACGCTTTTGGATGGTGCCAAAGTTGGTGAGCATGCCGCCGAGCCAACGGGCGTTGACGAAGGGCATGCCGCAGCGCAGGGCTTCCTCGCGGATGCTGTCTTGCGCTTGTTTTTTCGTGCCAACGAACAGGACTGTGCCGCCGTCTTCGGCGATTTTGCGCACCGTCATGTACGCTTCCTCGAGTTTGCGCACGGTTTTTTGCAGGTCAATGATGTAGATGCCGTTGCGTTCGGTGAAGATGTACGGTGCCATTTTTGGGTTCCAGCGCCGGGTTTGGTGGCCAAAGTGCACACCTGCTTCCAGCAACTGTTTCATGGATACGACTGCCAAGTGATATTCCTCCTTATTTGTGTTGCCCCGCCGCACGCAAAGGACGCGTGCGTGAGAATTTGCATAAACATGCATTGTATAGTATAGCACAGGCTCGGGATGGTTGTCAAGTGTTTTTGCAAAAAATTATTGGGCGGATTCCTCATCCGCCCTACAAGTTATCTAATCGGTGGGTCGTGCGCGCCGTTTGCCGGACTAACGAAGTTCAGTGGATTTTGCGGTCTGCCGTTAATCAGCACTTGAAAGTGCAGATGTGGCGCGCGTGTGCGCCCCGCATTGCCCGCACGACCAATTGGCTCGCCCATCACCACATGCTGCCCGCGTTCCACGCGAACTGAACCAGCCATCAAGTGTACATAGCGTGTGCTTAAATTGAAACCGTTAACATCGCCATGGTCAATCAGCACTTCGTAGCCAAAAACACTGCGACAAAACGTCCGTATCCACTCGACCGATTCAACCACGCCATCGCGCACAGCAACCACGCCTGTGCCAGTTATGCTGTGCCCGGCATGTCCAACAATGTCAATGCCCGGGTGCACACGCCCTCCATGCCTCCAAAAGGCGTTTGCCACACGCCCAAAGCCCGGCACAGGCCAAATTAAACCGCTCGGCGAGGGACGCAAGCGCGGGGCGTGTGAGGGCGAAAGCGCGCTTGCCGCAACCCCCAACAACCCCACCAGCATCAAAATCGTCAAGGCAACGCTGAGCAGCTTTTTCATGCAAAGCACCCCCAAAAGTAGTTGATGCTTATATTATACACCATCTGTCAACTCACACCTGCACCACGGGAAACCGCCCCGGCATGGCCTCGCGTAGCGTCTGCAGCACCAGGGAGTCCGGGCGCACATGGGCGTGGTAGTACGCCGCGTTGGCGGCCTCCATGCGGTGCACGGTGGATGGGCTGCGCAGCAGTTCGCGCACGCGGCGTGTGCATTCTTCAACGCTTGCGAACATCACGTAGTTCTGCGCGCGCGCAAAGTTGCCCTGCGGCGCATAGCGCAGCGGCTGGATAATCAGCGCCCGCCCGGCGGCACAGCATTCGGCCATCAGCCAGCTGTTGCTGCCGTGCAAACCCTGCATCGCAATGCACACATAGTTCTCGCGCAGGCGGCGCAGGTGAGCATCTTTGCTGCAAGTTTCGGCAGACAGCAATAGGTCCGGCGCGCATTTTTGTGCATAATCACTTGGCTCCAAGCCGCCGAAAAACCGCTCGCCAAACTCCGCGCAGCAAGCCCGCAAGATGTCGATTTTCTGCTGGTTTTGCGCGTGAATTTCGTCCAGCGCTTCGCCTTCAATGCCGGGCACATCGTCGGGGTCAAGCAGCTGTGTGACGAACAGCGCCTTGTAAAACGGATAGCTGTTGTGCGACACAAAGTCGTTGGCGTTGCGTGCCGTGGGCGCGTCTGGTCGCTCGGCATCAAAGAAATTCCCCGGGCAACTCACGTGGAAGTTCAGCCCCAGCGGGCGCACCTTCATGCGGTTGCGCATGCCGTTGTGCTGCCGATGGTCATAGCTGCGGCGGAAGTAGCGCGCCACGCGGCCGAGCTGTGTGTCAAACAGCTCTTTTTGCTGCGGTCCGGCATAGCCATCCTCCACATCATAGGCCAGCACCGTGCCGTCGTCAAACTTTGCCTCCAGCATAAAGTTGTGCCGGTGCAGCCCCTCGTCGCGAAAATTCTTCAGGCCTGCATACTCCACCGTCAGCATGCCGCGTTGCTGCAGCATCGCAAAGCCCGCGCACAGCTGCGACAGGTGCGGGGCATAACTTCCCAGTTCAATGCGACAAATTGGAATCGCCATAGTCATGTCCTCCCGATAATTCCCAATTGATGAATTGCGCCGCAAAAACGCCGGATATTCTTGCGCCTAGCTCTTGATTTTTGCGCGCCAATGTGCTAACATAATCTTGCGCGGCAACACCGACGCGGACGTAAAAAAGCGGAACATACTAACTGCTTTCTGTCTTTTGCAGTTATGGTACATGTTTAGGGGGAATGCGTGCTTGCACGTACGCTTTAGTCCCGCCGGTTTTGCGCACAACACGCAGTCTCTTCGGGGGCTGCGTTTTTTGTCGCTTCGCTGCCCCTGCGGGGAGCAAATCGCTTCGCTGTGTCCTATTACAGGTTCATCAAACCTATTGCGAGCCTATCAAAATTCGCTCAAAATACGCCTTGTTGTGCAAATACGCCGGCGACTGCGGGCGCAGCTTGCCTGCTTCTTCGTTGTGCGCGGCAGCAACGTCGTGCTGACCCAAGCGGTCGTAGCACACACACAGCTGCAAATGCGGCACATAGCCATAGCAATCCTCCAGCACAAACGCACCGCTAGCGTCGTGCCGTGGGCAGTGCAGCGCAGTTTTGTACCATTGAATGGCGGCATCGTGCTCGCTTTGGGCAAAGTGGTGGTCGCCCAGTGCACAGCAGACTTCTGCGCGCGGGTTGTCGTATTCAAACGAGCGCAGCAACGCCGAACGCGCTTGATCAACGTTGCCCAGCGCTGCCAGACATTGCGCCATCACGCGGCAAGCCTCGATGTTGTTTTCCACCCAGCCGCGGCCTTCGTCCAAGAACTGCGTAAACACCGCCACCGCATCATCATAGCGGGCGTTGTAGAACAGCTCGCGGGCATAATAAAACGTTTCGCGCGGGTTTAATGCTACGCCGCGCTCAAGCAAGTTCTCGAATAAGCGCAGATTGCGCGCGCCGTCGGTTTTTGCTTTGCGGCGATGGGTAATGGCAACTGGGCTGTGCAGGATATTTCCAAACGGCGTGATGACCTCGTGGATTGCGCCCTNCCATGTGGCACGTGGGTCGCGGCGCATGATGCGCTCGCGGTAATAGCTGAACGTGGGCTTGCCCTGCTCGTCAAATGCGATGTTGTATTTCATCATCACGGTGTCCACATTGGGGTCAAGGGTTTGCTTGAGCTGCAGCAGCGCCGCGTGGTCATCCGGCAGAATCACGTCGTCCGCGTCCAGCCACATCAGATACTCACACGTGCCCTTGCTGAACGCGAAGTTGCGCGCCGCAGCAAAGTGATCAATCCACGTGAAGTCGTGCATATGCGGCGTGAACTGCGCAGCGATTTCCTTCGTGCGGTCGGTGCTGCCGGTGTCGATGATGATTAGTTCATCCCACAGCCCCTGCGCGCTGGCTAGGCACCGCGCCAGGACTTCTTCCTCGTTTTTCACAATCATGCACAAGCTCATGGTCACCATAAAAAATCCCCCGCAATATAGTGGTTGTGTATCTATATGCGAAGGTCGGACGATATATTATTCAAGCGGCAGGTGGTGCGACCTGCCGCTTGGTTGTTAAGCGATTTGTTCCATGCTTTCTTTCAATTTTAGTAGCAGTCGTGCGTCTTCTTCTTGCGCGATGACGGCATCTCTCACGAGATTTCTGCGCTTGACAAAGCGAACTACCGTGATGATTGGACACACAAGAATAGAAACCGCGCCAATGAATGCGCCATAATCTTGGAATTGGTTGATGATTGTCCCCAGTGACGCTGTACCAAAAACGCCAAACAACCATCCGATAATAAAGCCACCAACACCTCCGATACCAGCACCAAGAATGGGACCTACGATTACCGCACCAACGATAGCCCCTGCAATCATCCACTTTTGTTCACGTTTGGCTTTTGCTTTCAATGTCTCCAAATCCGCAAGCCCCTGCTTTCCCGCCTCCACCAAACAATCGTAACAAAAGAGGTCTTTGGTTGCGCTGCTTTTTAAGTCACAACATTCACGGCAAAGCCCTTTTTTGCAATCCACGCATTGCCCAACAGCGTCCTGTGTATTGTGGTAATAACATTTCAAAATAAAAGTCCTCCTGTATATTTTTGTGTTTGAGGGCGCACCACTCCCACGTCAATTTCATTATAGCACATCCGAAAGACAATTGCAAGTTTTATTTAATGCAATTCAATTGCAAAATAGCCCTATCTTTATCCGCGAAACACATGCATAATTAAATCAAAAAGGAGTGCATGCCGTGTTTAAGATACAAAAGGGCTACGACAGCGAAAGCAAAACGTTTCGCATCCCCAAGGAATTGCTGGAACGCATGGAAATTCTCGCCGAACAGCACAAGCTTTCACTGAACCAACTTGTGGTGCAGTGTTTGTTTTATGCCATGGACAATCTGCAGCTTGATGAAACCTCTGGGTGAAAAAAGCCTCGTTTCCCCTGCTCGCATTGCAGAAATTTTTCTTGCAATGCCGCGACGATTGGTGTATAATAATAGAGCAAAAAACACAGGAGTAAGATATTATGACCAAACAAATCCGCATCGGCTGCATCGGACTGAGCGGCCGTGGCATGTGCAACATGGGCGAGATGCTCGGCATCCCCGGCGTGGTGGTGTCCGCCGTGTGCGACCTCTACCAAGACCGCGCCGACGCAGGTGCGAAGCTCGTGCACGAAAAATCCGGCACCACACCCAAGGTCTACCTCGACCACAAGCAAATGCTCGCCAACGAGAATCTCGATGCCGTGCTGTGTTGCACCACGTGGATCTCACACGCTCGCATCGCGGTGGACTGCATGCGTGCCGGCTGCCATGTGGCGCTTGAAGTCGGCGGCGCGGCCAGCGTGGAAGAATGCTGGCAAATGGTGCGCACCAGCGAAGACACGGGCAAGTTCTGCATGCTGCTGGAGAATTGCTGCTATGACCGCAAGGAAATGGCACTGTTTAACATGGTGCGCCAAGGTGTGTTCGGCGAGGTCGTGCACGGCGAGGGCGGTTATCGCCACGACCTGCGCGACGAAATCGCCTATGGCAAAGAGAACCGCCACGGTCGCCTGCCTAACTTCCTCGCCCGCAATGGCGAGCTCTACCCCACCCATCAACTCGGACCAATCGCCAAGCTCATGCGCATCAACCGCGGCAACCAGTTCCTCACGCTCACCAGCGTGGCGAGCAAAGCACGCGGCCTGCAAGACTTCATCCTGCGCGAAAAAGGCGCGGACTACTACCTTGCCAACGCGCACTTTGCCTGCGGCGACATCGTCACCACCACCATCAAGTGCGCAGGCGGCGAGACCATCACCCTCGTGCACGATTGCAGCCTGCCGCGCCCCTATAGCCGCAACTACGCGCTGTCGGGCACGCGGGCGTGCTACCGTGAAGCCCCCTTCAACGATGCCGTTTACATCGACGGTCGCTCGCCGCTGCACGAGTGGGAGCAGTTCGACAAATACCTGCCCGAGTTCGAGCATCCGTTGTGGCAGCAATACCACGACCAGGCGCAACACGCAGGCGGTCATGGCGGCATGGACTATCTCGTTCTGTGCGCGTTTGTGGATGCAGCCGTGCGTGGCGAGAAACCGCCGATTGATGTGTACGACACCGCTGCGTGGATGGTCGTGACCTGCCTGAGCGAGCAAAGCGTGGCTATGGGCGGCATGCCTGTGCCTGTGCCGGACTTCACCAACGGGCTTTGGGTAGACCGCGAGCCAGCCTACGACGGCAAGTTTTGCTTGGAGGAGGTGGTGGCGTGAAAGAACAAGATTTAGCTTTCATCGCCGCATTTGATGAAGCAATGCATGCAGCAGGTTATGTGCGCTACAAGTTGCACGACAACGCCTACTGGAACTCGTTCATCGCGTATATCAAACCCGGCAGCAAGACGCCGAAAATCATCGCGCGTATTTATCTACATGATAATACCGTGTTGCGGGTGTACGCATCAGGCATCGACAAATGCAGGGCATATCTTGAAGCAGCCCCGGCGTTGATTCAACAACCCTTTATTGACGATAGCCACCAGTGCAAGCCCTGCAAAGGCATGCGCATGGCTAACGGCAAGTGCCGCTATCAGAAAACCTATACGCTGCATGGCAGCACACACGTGAAATGCGCCGAGCAGAGTTTTTGCTACACCAACCTAGCGGCGAAAGACGCACAAGACTATGTGAACTTGGTGGCGGCGTTTTATCCGGTCGCCGCAGCCTCTGTAAGAAGCCTGCAACCCGAAGAACTAGCCCACCCAGCCATTGCATCTCATTTCCGAACATGATATACTCATTGCGAAAGGAGATGATTCCATGACCAATAAGCAAAACTTCGCCGCGTTCATCAAAGAAAAACGCAGCACTCTTTCGCTCACACAGGAGCAGCTGGCCGACCGCCTTGGCGTGCTCCCCACCACCGTCAGCAAGTGGGAGCGCGGCATCACTTACCCCGACATCACCATCATCTCGGATATCTGCAAGGCGCTTGACATCAGCGAACACGAGCTGATGACTGCCAGCAACGAAGCTTTTCTCACGCACTTCGACAGCAAATTTTCGTTGCGCACACAAGGCGTGCTCGTGCGAGACGGCTGCGTTTTGCTGCAAAGCGACACCAGAGAAGAATACGCAGGCAACTTTGCCACACCAGGCGGGCAGGTGCGCTTTGGCGAAACCGCAGCACAAGCCCTCACAAGGCGCTTCAAGCAGGAAACCGGCTTCGACATCACCGTGGGCGAGCTTGCTTGGACAGAAGAAAACTTCTACACGTGGGAAGGCAAAGCCATCCAGCAGGTTGCACTAACGTTTCATCTGCGCATACGCGACGCGCTGCCGCAGCAAGACTTTGCCGGTGCAGCGGATGCCCCGCACCTGCGCTTTCACTGGGTGCCGCTTGACCAACTGGACAACACGACCGTCTACCCCGAAAACCTGCGCGAACTTCTGCAAAATGCCACAACGCATGTCGTGCGCATATCCACACCCACCCCCGCATACACATAATCACAAAACCCATGCAAGGAGAAAGCCATGTTAAAACATATCCCCCCCTGCCTTTCGCCCGAGCTGCTCAAAATCCTCGCGGAAATGGGCCACGGCGACGAAATCGTTCTCGCCGACGCAAACTTCCCCGCCGCATCCTTGGCGCAACATTTGGTGCGTGCCGACAACAGCAATATCCCCACCCTGCTCGACGCCATTTTGATGTATTTCCCGCTCGACACCTTCGTGGAATGCCCCGTGGTGCTCATGGACACCGGCGACGCCAACGTGCGCCCGCCCATCTGGCAGGAGTATAGCAAATGCATCCTGCGCCGCGACGGCGACCGCCCCGTGGCGCTGCTGGAACGTTACGCGTTTTACGAGCGCGCCGCCCAGGCCTACGCCATCGTCGCCACCGGCGAAACCGAGCTGTACGCCAATGTGATATTGAAAAAAGGCGTGGTCATGCACAACGCCTAGCGCACGAGCATAGTAAAAAGCCGAGCATCACGCTCGGCTCTTTGTTATGCAGTCACTTCGGTCGCTCGCTGTTGCGCTTGCGCCAGCTTGTCGCGGAACACCTCGGGGTTTGTGATATACTTAAACTTCACGCGCTCATTCGCGGTGGAAATCGTCACCGTGCCATAACCAAACACCCGCCCCAGCACGCCCTTGCTCACCGCGATCTTGCGCACTTGGTTCAGCGGGCAATCCACAACGCGCCTGCGGAAGATGCCCGTTTTGCCCAGCACCCGCCGGTTGGTGAAGCCAAGCCGCGTGAAAAACAGCAAGTTGATCGTGCGCAGCGTCATCAGCGGAATGAAAATCAGCCCCAGATTGGGTGCCACCAGACCCACGATGGTCAGCGCGCCCACTTTGGCTTCGTGCACAACGTGTTCACCGCGGTCTAGCTTTTGTTGCATATACTTTGCCATGAGAACCCTTTTCCTCTCTATTCGCCGCGCAACCTTTCGAGCAGTTCCTGCACCAGCTCCACAATGCGAAAACGCACGTCAAACTGCGGGTTGCTCTCCACCACGCGCATTTCGCCATCGCTAAGCACCGCATCTAGGGTCACGCTTTCACGCGTGGTCGCAGCGGGCAAACAAAGCGGCGGGAACATCACGCACCACCAATTTTCGCCCACGCTATCACCAATGTGCACCTGCACCGCTTGGTATCGCCCGGCGGGAAACGTCAGCGCACCATAGCTGCGTGTGTTGAAGAACGCCGTGCCTACGCTCACCCGCACGGATTGGTGCAAACCGAGCTCGCGCAGTGCCTGTTGTGCAGTGTGTTCAAGCTCTGCGGTGCGCAGCGCAACCGCCTGCTCGGCTTGTGCAATGTCGCCGCTGGCATAGAACAGTGCATCACCTTGCGCCAGCAGCGCATCGCGCACATGCAGCTTGGCTTGTTGGTCAACGTCGCAGTCGGAGTTCGCAATCACGTGCAGGCGCAGCACTTCGCCGCGCACTCCCGCGCTGCGTGCATGGAAGCTAACCAAGCTGCCCGCAAATGCGATGGTCGCCGTCAGCGCAACCGCGCGCCACAAAATTTTCTTGTTCATGTATGTACCGCCTCTCTTGGCTTAGTACCAAGAGTATGGGCGGCATTTTTTACGCTTATACATGCGTCAGCAAAATTTCGCAATCGCCTTGCACGGCGTAATCCCCCAACCCCGCAGGCAGGAAGATGCTCTCGCCCTCGGCAATGGGCAACGCTTCGCCGCCCCACGTGAGCACACCCTCACCCCGCAGCACCACCAGCGACACAAAGCTGTCCGCCCCCACGGTGCCGCTGGGATTCACCACCCTGCGTGCCGTGAAGTGCTCATCACTGCGCTCGGCAGCGTAGGGTATCAAGTCCGTCACCGCCTTGGCCTGCGCCACATGCAGCTCGCGCGGCTGCCCATTTTGCAGGCGACCATAATCAAACACGCGATAGGTCGTGTCGGAGTTCTGCTGCACTTCGGCTAGGGTAATCCCCGCGCCGATGGCGTGCAGCGTGCCCGCAGGAATGTGGAAGAAGTCCCCCGCCTGCACGGGCAGTTGCGCCACATGATTCATCAGCATGCCATCCTCGATGCTTTGCGCGAACTGCTCGGGTGTGATCTGCTGCGCAAAGCCCATCACGAGCTTCGCACCGGGTTCGGCATGCAAAATGAACCAGCATTCCGTCTTGCCCGCTTCGCCGGGCGCAAGCACGTGGCTGTCGCTGTCACGCGGGTGCACCTGAATGGACAGGTCATCGCGCGCGTGGATGAACTTCACCAGCACCGGGAAGTCTCGCCCCGCGCAAGCCGCGCCGAACAACACCGGCTGCTCGCGATACAGCTGCGCAAAGTCCACGCCTGCATACGCGCCGCCGGCCACGGTGCAGCTGCCGTTGGCGTGCGTGCTGAGCACCCAGGTTTCTCGTCCCCAAATGGGCGTCACCACGTGCGGTGTTAGTTTTATCGGGCAAATTGGTTGCATGTTGTCCTCCAAAATCATTTTCTTGATTAAGTATAGCATATTTGCAGCAAAATAGCTATAGAAATATGACAGGAGGACAAATTATGAAAAACTTTTTTCGTCGAAAACAAAAAACTGCCGAGCCCCCTGCCCCCACGCCCCTTGAGAACATCATCGCCCAGCTGCGCGACGTGCGCGACCAGTTGGCCGCCACCCAAAGCTACTTCGCCCTTGAAAGCGAAGACGACCTGCTTGAGGCCGCCATCTTCCAAAAGGAATCCCTCGAGCGCCGCGAGCGCCATCTCATCCGCCAAGCGCGCGCGCTGCAGATGGAAGCCGCCACCCTGCCCATCACCACCACCTCGCAGGAGCGCTGGATTGACTAACCCGCTTCGCGATAAACCTTAATCGTTGAAAGAGGATTTTTTCATGACTATTCAACTGCAAATCGTGCTCTACGTTCTCGTTGGCGCGGCCGCGCTTGCCGTGCTGCTGATGATGCTGCGTAGCAAACGGCTGTTGCGCAATTTTCTGCTCACGGCTGCTTCAGGCATCGCGGCGCTGTATGCCGTGAATGTCGTGGGTCTGCTCACCGGCACGCGGTTGAGCATCAACTTTCTCACCCTCGGTGTCAGCGCCATCGGCGGCGCGCCCGGCGTGGTGGGTCTGCTGTTGATGGACACCTTGCTCTAATGCTAAATGCTTAGTTATCTAAAAATTTCACCCTCAGCATGGACGAAAAATTCGTCTGTACTGAGGGTTGATTTACAATTCATTAAGCACTAAGCCTAAGCTGGCCCAAGCACTGTGACTGTGATGCTTTGGCTCACGTTGGGGTGGCTCACCGAGCGCACCGTGATGGTTGCCGTGCCGGGCGCGAGCGCGCGAATGAGCCCATGAAACGGCGCTTGAATCACGTTGGCGTTAGACGACGTAATGGTGATGTCTGTGCCCCAGCGCGCGTGCGGATGGTTGGTTTGCACCACCACTTGCCGCTGCGGTTGTTCGTCTGGCGTGCCGATGTTGCCCTGTTGAATCACGAATGGCGCGCTAGTTCCCACGCGGTCAATGCCCATGATTTGAATCGACGTGACATTCAGCGGTCCGGAGTTGGGGAAGGTCAAGTTCGGGTCAACTTGCGCGGGCGGGATGGTGTTTTGTGGCGCGGTTGTGCCACCTTGTCCCGGTCCATGCCCCGGTGCCCAAGGAGCATCCGGCGCGGGCGGACGTGTGGGCATCACGGGAATCGTGGTGGTTTGATAAAGCACAGTCACGCCGTCAGCATCGGTGAAGGTGGTGGCAGTGGTTTCGAGCATGGTGGTGTCCAGTTCCAGCACGTTCACGTTTGTGCCGCCGCAAGCGGCAAGCACAAGTGTCATCGCCAATGCAGCCAGCACGGCTGTTGCTCGCAACAGGTGTTTCTTCATCATGCGTTTCGCCTCCAAAGAAAAATTTAGTTGGTGGCAACCGTCACGTTGTGGGTGACCGTGGTGCTCGCACCGTTAATCGTCACCGTGGCGGAAATCACCACATTGTGCGTACCCGTCCAACCTGCTGGTGCTCGCCCTGTCACCACAATCGGATTGCCCGGGTCAAGCGTAACCCATTCACTGGGCGTTGCGCTCCACGTCACTGTGCCCGCAGCATGTGCCTGATTCGCATGGGGGTTGAATGCCGTTAGCGTAATCGGGCTACCAATCACCACGCGGTTTGGACCATCAATGCGCAACAAAGGATTCACCGTAATCGGCATAGATGCACGGCGCACATTGTCGATATATGCACGGATATATGTGTTGCCGGGGTTTTGCGCTGTCACTGCGCCCGTGGTTGGGTTCACCGTAGCAATCAGTGGGTGGTCTGAATAAAACACAACCGTGCGGTTCGTTGCATTTGCCGGGGTAACGGTGGGCGTAATCGTGCCTGTGCCGCCAACTGGCAACGAGCCGGGGCCCGCAATCGTCACGTTTTGCACGGGGATGGTAGTCGTCGTGGTTGTGGTGGTTGTCGTAGTTGTTGTTGCGGCTGGCTGGTTGCCACCGCCACCCTGACCGGGCTGGTTGCCGCCACCTTGACCGGGCTGATTGCCACCACCCTGACCGGGCTGATTGCCGCCCCCTTGACCGGGCTGGTTGCCGCCGCCCGCACCGCCAACGGCTGTTGTGCCTTGGCCGGGGATAGGATTCCCATGGGCATCCGTGTCGCCATTGGGCGGGTAGACCAAATAATAACCATCGGAGTCAGTCACGCGCTGACCATTCGGGTATGTCACAAAGCGGTAACCACCCAAATCGTCACCCGGACGCGAGCGGCGCACGAGGATACGATTGCCGTTGCCGTCGTACACATAGTTTCCGTCTGCGTCTCTCAAAAATTCATAGTCGCCCCAGTTGGCATCGCCCCACCAATCGGTGGTGTCGTTATAATTATCATTGTCGTTGTCATTGTTGTTGCCGCCAAAGATGCCGCAAGCCGTGCAGCTAAACAACACGATCGGCAGTGCCAGCACCAGTGCAGCCAGCACAATAAAGCTTCGTCTTTTTTTCATAGGGGGGAAAATACCTCTCAGCAGAAATTAGTGCATGTCATTCACGTGTATGCATCATCCATTCAACTTGTGACTACATGCCACCAACTTCTATTATAGCATACTTACCTTGACATTGCAAGCCCTATTTTTTACTCTTTTCTAAAAAATTCCACACATCTCGACAAATTTCTGCCGCCGAACTGTGCTTCGCCACCCAGCCGAGCTCCTCGGCAGCGCGCTCAACCTTGGCGTAGCTTTCGGCAATGTCGCCCGCTCGGCGCGGCGCAAAGCGCTTTGGCAGCGTGATGCCCGAGGTCTGCTCAAACGCCTGCACTAGCTCCAACACGCTCAATCCCTTGCCTGTGCCCAGGTTGTGGATGCTGCAGCCTGGTGTTTTCGCCACACGATCAAGCGCCTTCAAGTGCCCCACTGCGAGATCAACCACATGGATATAGTCTCGCACGCCCGTGCCGTCCGGCGTGTTGTAATCATTTCCAGTGATGCATAATTCTTCCATTTTTCCCTGCGCCACACGGCAAATGATCGGCATGAGGTTGTTGGGGATGCCGTTGGGATCTTCGCCCAGCTCGCCGCTGGGATGCGCGCCCACGGGGTTGAAATAGCGCAGCAGGCTAATCTTCCAGTCCGGGTTGGCAACCGCCATGTCCTGCAGAATGCGCTCCATCATGATTTTCGTGCTGCCATATGGGTTTGTCGCTGCGCCCACCGGCATATCCTCACAAAACGGCACCGCGTTTTCGCTGCCATATACTGTCGCCGACGAGCTGAACACCAGTGTGTTGCACCCGGCCGCCTGCATCGCCTGCAGCAGCACGAGCGTGCCCGTCACGTTGCAGTCATAATATTCCAGTGGCTTTTGCACGCTTTCGGCCACCGCCTTCAGCGCTGCAAAGTGAATCACAGCATCCACGTTGTGCTGCGCAAACAGCGCATCCAAGGTCTCGCGGCAGCGGATGTCGCCCTGCACAAACGCAGGCGTGCTGCCGGTGATTTCGGCGATTTTGCCCAACACAGCCGCGTTGCTGTTGTAGAGGTTGTCGAGGATGATGGGGTTGTGCCCGGCTTGCAGCAGCTCCACGCAAGTGTGCGAGCCGATGTAGCCCATACCGCCGGTGACGAGAATGTTCATGTTGTTCTCTCCTTTTGCAATTGCTTCAATCTATAGT
>WQRM01000022.1 GCA_009786735.1 Oscillospiraceae bacterium
CCGATGATCGCCTCGGCTTGCGGATACTTCTCGCCAATCACCTGCACATAGCCCGCCGTGATGCGCCGCCGCACCTCGGGCACAGCGTAGGTCACGCGGTTGTCGCAGTAAATCGGCGACTTAATGCCGCTCGCCCAGATGAACGGTTCGTCCGGGCGCAGAATCACCGCCTCAATGTTCAGTAAGTCCCGTGCAATTTGCTGTTCTAGGTTCATGGTGTTCTCCTTTTAAATGTTATCATCGCGAGCAAGTTTAAGTCGCTCCGGCGAGCCTTCCTCAGTCACATCAAAGCTTTCGGCTGCAAGCCCCCAAGCTCCTTCCTCTGGAAGGAGCTCCCGACCCCGGGGAGGGTGAGGAAGGCGTGCGGAGCACAGCTTGTTTAACGACGCGGTTCATGGTATTTCTCCTTCACGGCGTGCGGCGCGGCGACTGGGGTGCGGATTTGTTGAATCAACGTTAAAGATATAAATTCATCAACACATTGTCATGGTATTCTGCACCGACGCGGAGGTACTTGGGATAGCACCCGATTTCTTGAAAGCCGTTTTTTTCATACAACGCAATCGCGCGCCGATTATCCTCCCGCACACCCAAGTGCAGCACTTCAAGCGTATTCGTACCCTTGGCAAACGCAATCATCGCATCCATCAAGTGCGACCCAATGCCCAGCCCCCAATGTTGCTTGCGCACAGAGATCGCCACATCGGCATTGTGCGCAATGCGCGCGCGTTCTGGCGATAGCACGCTACCCACGCACACAAGCTCGCCCTCAATCCGTCCAACAAACAGCGCTGACGTTTGTGACTGCCGGCATTTCTCAATGAATTGTTCTTCCTGCTCAACGGTCAGCCGAAACTCGTTTTCTCCAAACAGCAGATTGTCGCTTTCGCCACCAACTGCGTTCAAGTAATCGAGCATCTCCTGTGCATCGGTTGTTTCCGCTTGGCGTATGATAAGCGCTTGTCCCGTCTTCAGCCGCACACCGCCGGAGGATAGTTCCATGGTGTTCTCCTTTTGTGTAGACGTAGTGATAATTCCCCTCCGTGGAGGGGTGGCGCGCCGCAAGGCGTGATGGGGTGGTTTAGAAAGTCACCCCAAAAACTCCGCCATGCACCGCCGATACGCCGCCAGTGGGTCATCCGCCGCAATAATCGGTCGCCCCACCACGATGTAATCCGTGCCGGTTTCGCGCGCCTGCGCAGGGGTCATGATGCGGCTTTGGTCGTTCGCCGCGCTGTCGGCAAAGCGAATGCCCGGCGTCACCGTCACGAAGTCTTGCCCACAAGCAGCCTTCACCGCCGCAGCCTCGTGCGCGCTGCACACCACGCCACAAAGACCCGCAGCCTTGGCGTTTTTCGCATAGTGCAGCACGGTTTCCGCCATCGGCGTTTCAATCAATAGCTCTTCGCGCAAGCGAGTATCATTCGTCGAAGTCAGCTGCGTCACCGCAATGACGGTCGGGTGGCTGCCATCCGGCGCGGTGATGCCCTCCATCGCGGCGGACATCATCTCAATGCCGCCGGCCGCATGCAGGTTGATCAGGTCAACGTTGTACTGCATCATCGCACGAAAGGCATTGCGCACCGTGTTGGGGATATCATGCAGCTTCAGGTCCAGAAAAACCTTGTGGCCGCGGCGCTTGCACTCGCGCACCAGTTCAAACCCGCTGGAGTAGATGAGCTCCATGCCGGTTTTCACATAGGGTTTTTCGCCGTCGGGGAACAGCGCGAGAAAGTCTAGCGCAGCTTGCGCGCTGGGGAAATCCAATGGAATGATTACGTCTTTAGGCATGTGCTCCTCCTATTATGTCAGTTAATTTTTCGATACCCAGTTTCTCCATCTCGCCGGGCAGCTCGTCGATAATCTCCTTGCACACCATCGGGTTCACCAGATTCGCCGCGCCAACCTGCACGGCGGTTGCACCCGCAAGCATCATCTCAATCACATCGCGTGCGCAGCTGATGCCACCCAGCCCAATCAGCGGAATCTTCACCGCCGCATAGACCTGCCACACGCAGCGCAGCGCCACCGGGAAAATCGCCGGACCACTCAACCCGCCAACTTTGTTCGCCATGATGGGCTTGCGTTTTTTCAGGTCAATGCGCATGCCCAGCAGCGTGTTGATGAGGCTCAGCCCATCCGCGCCCGCAGCTTCACATGCCTTGGCAACTTCCGCAATGCTCGTCACATTCGGCGTAAGCTTCACATAAAGCGGCTTGGTCACCACCGCCTTGCACGCCGCCACGATGTCCGCCGCCGTTTCGGCACATGTGCCAAAAATCATCCCGCCGCCGTGCACGTTCGGGCAGCTGATGTTCAGCTCAATGATGCTCACCGCATCACATTGCGTGATAATCTCGCAGCTCTTCACAAACTCTTCTTTGCTGAACCCGCTCACGTTTGCCAGAATCGGCTGGTGGAAATCCTGCGCCAGCGCGGGCGCAATCGCCTGCGCAACCGCCTCAATTCCGGGATTCTGCAGCCCCACGCTGTTGAGCATCCCCGCCGCGGTTTCCGCCACACGGGGGAGTTCGTTGCCGAAGCGCGGTTCAAGCGTGCTGCCTTTCAGCGCCAACCCGCCCAAGATGTTGATGTCGTAGAACGGGCGCATCTCATGCCCAAAGCCGCAGCAACCACTCGCCGGAATCACCGGGTTTTGCAGCGCAACGCCCGATAAAGTCACATTCAAGTCCATGAAACTTCCTCCCTCGTTAGTATCGGACCTTCCTTGCAAATGCGCTTGTAGCCCATTTTCGTGCGGCAAGTGCAGGCCATGCACGCGCCAAAGCCACAGGCCATGCGCGCCTCAAAGCTCAACTGCATGTGCCCGGGCGCAAGCTCTTTCGCCGTTTGATCAATCGCCCGCAGCATCGGCTCTGGTCCACAGGCGTACACCGCATCGTAGTCAAATTCTTCAAGCCCGCCTGTAACAAATCCCTTGACACCAAAAGAGCCATCCACCGTCGCAACTCTAGTCAAACGACATAGCGCAGTAAATTCTTCTACATAGAAAACATCGTCTATCGTATTGAAACCCATCATCATTATGGGTTGCTGCCCAGCCTTCACCAGCTCCTTCGCCAGATAATACATCGGCGGCACACCAACGCCCCCGCCAATCAGCAGCGGTCGTTGCGCAAGCACGATGGTGAAGCCATTGCCCAAGCTGCCCAGCACGTTGAGCACCTGCCCCGGCTGCACCTGTGCGAGCTTTTCTGTCCCCGCCCCCACCACGCGATAAATCAGCGTCAGCACACCGTCTTCCCAGTCGCACACGCTAATCGGGCGGCGCAGAAACAGCCCATCAATCTGCACATTCACGAATTGACCCACCTGCGGTGCGCACGTTGCTTCGCTGTGCTCGCATAAAGGCGCAGCAAGTCTCACCCGCCAAATGTCGGCGGTCAGCTGCACATTTTCGGTTACGGTAAAATCCAGAGTTTGCATGTGTGTCTCCTTATACCCCCACCGGCGCATGCGCGCCACCTCCCCCAAGGGGGAGGCATTAACTAAGCGGGTTCATTTTAGCAAGATATTTCTCAACTCGGTGAGCACGACGTAAATGCAGCGTAGTCGGTCGGTGCCTCCCCCTTGGGGGAGGTGGCGCGCATGCGCCGGTGGGGGTCACCCCAACACCAACAACACCTTCACCCGCTCCGTCACCACCGGGCGATGCCTCACCCCGCGCGGCACAACGAGCATGTCGCCCGCCTCAAGCGCAATCGCATCGTCGTCGCATCCAGCACAAACTGCCCTTCCAGCACGTAGAACAGCTCGTCCGACGCATGCGTGTGGAAGTCGAGCGTGCGATTTTCCACCTGCAGCACATGCAGCGCGCGACCATCAACCTCGCCCACGTTGGCATACTCCAGCAGCGGTGCGCGGTTCACCGCATCCAACAGATTGACTTTCTGCATAGCGTCGGTGTCCTCCTTGGCTATTTTACTCGCTGTGTTCTCGGATAGGTTGTGCTTAGCTACACTTCGTACGGGGTTGGCGCGGCGACTGGGGGTGCGGAGTTCGCAGCTACCCTCCCCAAATGCCACCAGATATCCAATCAACGATGAACAAAATGATGAATCCAGGGATCAATATCGGCAGAAAAAGAACCACTCTAACGATATCAAGCATGTTGCACACTCCTTCACGATTATAGCCGTTCATGCACGCTGTCGTTCACCGCTTAAGCCCCAGTTCCCCTTCTTGGAGGGGTGCGCCCGCAGGCGCGGAGTGGTTGCCTTGATGCCGTCGCAGGGGGGAGCGCTCACCCTACAGGTCACGGCTTCACGAAAGCCAAAGAAAACCGTTTCTTGAGCGGCCCTCGCGCGGGCGCGGGGGCTGTCGCCGCGAACGAAACCGGCACATCGCACCACGTTGGCGCGGCGACTGGGGGTGCGGAGTTCGCTGCCGCCATCAAAACCCCCGGGCGGATTTGCATCCGCCCCTACATCCCGCCGAAAGCCCGCTGTCGTTCACCCACGCCCCATCAATTCAAACACGTCCCATAGACCTCCCACCCCGCAAACGGCGTGGCGCGTCCCATCGTGGCAAAGTTCTCGGGATCAATGACGTAAGGCGTTTCCACATCCCACAGCACACTGCCGCCAAACACGCGATTCGTCCAGCCTTTGAGCAGCTCACGCGGGTTGTGCGCCATGGCGTTCACCAGCTGGTCGAGCGTCAGCACGCCCTCGCGCACCAGCTTCGTGTACAGCACCGGGAACGCAACTTCAAGACNCACAATGCCGTTTGCTCCGCCGCGTTTATCTTCTGCCGTGTGCGGCGCATGGTCGGTGGCGATGCAGTCAATCGTGCCGTCAATCAAGCCTTCCAGCAGCGCTGCTTGGTCGGCTTTGCCGCGGATGGGCGGGTTCATCTTGTAGTTCCCGTTGCCGGGCGGCACCTCTTCATCACACAACACCAGATAGTGCGGTGCGGTTTCGGCAGTCACGCGCACACCATTGCGCTTCGCCTGGCGAATCAGCTCCACACTCAGCGCCGCCGACACATGGCACACGTGCAGATGGCAGCCGGTTTGCGCCGCCAGCTCAAGGTCGCGCGCAAGCGGTTTATACTCACTGGCCGGGTCGTGCGGCGGCAGCGTATCATCCTCGCAGTGCGCGATAATCGGCTTGCCCAGCGCGCAGGCACGTTGCATCGCCTCGCGCATCAGCGCGCTGTCGTTCACGCCAACGCCGTCATCGCTAAAGCCGCACACATGCGGCGCAAGTTCCTCCATGCGGCTAAGCTCGCCCGAGCCCTTTTGTCCCACCGTGATGCTCCCCACCGGGAACACCGGCAGCTGCGCGTCGCGCTTGATGAGCTCAAGCTGTTGCTGCAAGTTGGGCAAGCAGTCCGGCGCAGGGCACAGGTTAGGCATCGTCACCACCGCGATATAGCCGCCGCGCAATGCCGCCGCGCTGCCGGTTGCGATGGTTTCTTTTGGCGAAAAACCGGGCTCACGGAAGTGCACATGCAAATCCACGAAACCCGGCAATAATATTGTGTTGTTGCGTTGATCTTGCATACCTACCTCCACATTGTTTCTATTATAGCACAACGCCGACAAAATGTAAAGAGAAAAATTTGTGAACGAATGATTGATTTACCCTGCGAAAAACGTTTTCGAATTTGTTTGAGTATCAATTAAGATAAACTTAATCATCTCTTCGGCATTGAAAAGCAATATTTTTTCTTCTGCGATTTTTTTCATGTCATAAACAGGCTTAATTTTTACTAGGTCATATCTCTGCTGCTGTTCGTCAATATAGTATAAACCCGCTCCCGAAATTTCGTTGCGTAATTCATTTGGCTTAGCTTGATATTCTTCCTTCAACGTGTCATTGATATATTGTTTCAAGGATATTTTTTGCTTAGTACGTTCAACAACAACCTCTATATCCTCCCCTATCTCTCGCTGATATTTTGGCTCAAATTCTACGTCTGCGCTCAAAATGTGAAGTAAGATATCCTCAAAGATTAGCCAATGTTTTTTAATCACGCCTTCTAAATCTTCCGGGCTTGCATCACGAAGAATGTATTGATTGATACCGTAATACTGGGCGAAGGTGTTTGCACCAGACTGATAGCCTTTCTTAACCACGAAATTTCCCTTGGTATTCACACCTGCACTTGCCTTGCCCACGTCATATAACACACCAAAAAAGTCTCGAATTCTTCCTATGTCAACAGAATTTTCGTGTTTCTTACATTCGATCAAAACTTGTTGTGTCTGCCCATTATTCTCAAATTTCCAGTAAACATCAACCTGATGAGCTTGACCCGATGCTCCTGTCACGTTAACATTATGTTGAACATCTATTGTATTAACACCATATTCTGCATCTTTTATGCACTGATAAATTTTTCTCGCGAGTTTTTCATACTCATCTGATGTCATGTTTGATACTGATTTCATAGTTTTTCTCCTTAAAATAATTCCGCCACAACCCGCCCACAAGCCCCGCCATCGCACGCGCCCAAGTGATGCCCCACAAACGCCCGGCGAGTCTCGGCGTAGTCTCCCGGCGCGGCAAGCTCATCCAGCAGAGCGGCAAAATCGTGCACCACAGCGCCCGGCGGCAGCGCACGCAAGTCCGTGAAGAACCCCCGCTCGCTCGCCATGTAGGCATCGTAGTCCGGCGCAAAAATCACCACTGGCACGTCCGCGCCCGCCGCGCTCACCATGATGGACGAGTAGTCCGTCACCACGCAGCTCACGCGGGCAAGCAGCTCGAACAAGTCGTCCTGCGTCGCATCCACCACCCAGTCGGGCAGAACATAGCGCCCACACAGCTTCGGATGCAGACGCACCAGCAGCTTAGCATCGGGCAGCCGCTCACGAAACGCCTTGAAGTCAAACTGTGCCAGCACCTGCGCGCTATCTTCATCATCCTCACGAAAACTTGGAGCATACAGCACCTGCGGCTCCGGCACACGCGGCAACGCTCTTAGGGCATCCCCCGTCGGCGAGCCCAGCGGCAACACGCAGCTTTCGTCCACGCCAAAGGCGGCCGCCCAGTGCGGCGCAATCGCCTCGGTCGCACACACCACATGGGTGTAGCGGCACGCCTCGGGGAATGGCTCGCCGGCAGCCGCGCCCCAGCGTTTGAGCGCACCGTCGGCATGCCAAAGCTGGATCACCCGCGCGCGCTTGCTGAAGCGAAAGCCCGCCAGCGGCGAAAATCCATCGTTGAGCAGCACCGTCCCCGCCGTCGCCAAGTGGAAAATCGTGCTCAGCCTGCGCCAATTTTCAATGCGTACCACGCGCAGGTCGGTGTGCTCGGCGAGGTAGTCCCCCACCAATCCAAGGCTGCCCCACTGCGGAAACCGCCGCAGCAGCACAACTTTGCGCCGTTGCAGCGGCAGCACGCGGCACAACGCGAACAAAATAGCAAGCAACCGTTTCATTGGCATTATCCTTCCTGTGATAAACTTTGGCGCTTTATATTAGATAATGGTATTGGTGTTTTTTGCTTCGGGCGGCGCGCCCGCCGCCCCTACAGGTGGATGTCTCCTGCAAGGCGACGTCAAGCCGCAACATGTAGGGGTGGCGGGCGCGCCACCCGGGCTACATATCAACTACAAAAGGTTAAATTTTGCGGTCAGCATATGTTCCAAGCCCCCGCCCGCATCAATCCTGCTCCAGATACTCCACCACCCGCCGCTTAATCACGTCGTTCATCTTCAGCCCATGCCTGCAGGCAATGCCCACATAGTCGCGGAAGGTCTCCGCGTCCAGGCGCGGCGCATGCGTGCCCTTCACCAAGCGAATCTCCGGGTATTCACGCGCAATCATCTCCATGTGTTTGTTCAAAAACGGACACAATGCCACCATGCAATAGCTAAAATGGATGGTCGTGATGTCAAACTCGGCGAGGGCTTTCACCTTGCGCAAAATTTTCTCTGGGAACGCAAGCGTGGGGCAGCCCGCGCAGCTGATCATCCCCGCCAGCACCGGCTTGTGCGCGTGGTGCTCCGCAAAGCCGCCGCGATGCTCGTGCAAATCGCGCAGGCAAGGCGCAGCGCAGCAGTCCATCTCGCCGGTCGCGTGTGCGCATGTAATGATGCCGATTTTTTCGTTGGTCATGGTGTCACCTCCTCTTTGCTTATGCCGCCAAGCGCTCGAGCAACGCAGTCAATTGCTCAACCTCCGTGCCAATCACAAATGCGCGCCCGCCGTAGTCCGCAACGTCAATCATCCGAAACGCGCTGGGCTCAACCACAATCGCATCCACATGCCCATCTGCGTAATGCACTTCAACGCGGAACTCGCGACCCATTTGTGCCACACCATAGGAGTGGTGCAGCGGATGCATCACCACACGCACATCCACATTGCGCAGTGCCGCGAACAGCGCCGACCATTGCGCTGACGAAAGCATAAAGGCATCGTAAGCGGCGGGGTCGAGTCGCGCCACGGTGATTTCACGCACATCGGCAAGCTCGCCGGTGACCAAAAACACAGGCGGCATGTCGCAGGGCAGCATAATCGGCTCGCCGCTTTCCAGCTCGCTGATGTCAAACGAGCGCACACCGCCGTGCCCCATGTTCAGATAAACCCGCCCGCCGTCCACCGCGTGGAATCGGATGCAGGACGGATGCGCTTGCCCTGCACTTTGCACGGTAATCACGCGCCGTTCATCCAAGTCGTAAATCATCGTGGTAACGCCGCCCATCCAGCCCTCACTAAACACGAAGAAGCGCTCGTTGAGTTGTTGACCAATGCTATGCCACCGCCAAAGCTCGCCGGAATGCAACAGCGTTTCTTCGCCGGTGGTTTCGTTGCGCAGCCAAAGTTCATTTTCTCGATGGTAGTGTCCGCCTGAAACAAACACGGTGAGGTTATCGCTCATCGCGCGTTCGAGGTGCGCGGGCGCCGCGGTGGTTAGCTCCACCTGTGTGGTGTGTTGCGTGGTGGGGTCGTTGTGCACCGGCGCGGGCGCGGCACAGGCTGCCAAAAACAGCAGCAAAATTGCTAGGCATGCAAGTCGTTTCATGGTGTCACCTCGTTCTTGATTACAGTTGCCAAACGTGCGCTGTTGGCATATCCTCAAACCCCCGCCCACATCAACCGCAACCTCGCGTGTAGGGGCGGCAACCTGCCGCCCGTCATGCTTGATGCCGTGCGCAAACTTCCGGGCGGCGCGCCCGCCGCCCCTACAGGTTGCGGCTCGCAGCAAGGTTGATGAAATGCTCGGGCGACCACAGGTCGTCCCTACGAGAACGTGAGCAAAGCTCAATTCCCGCAGATGGTTGGGCGGCCTTTGGCCGAATTACGCGTAGGGGCGAGCTTCGCTCGTCCGCACCGCTCCCATCTCCTGCGAAAACCGCAGCAAATATCCATCCGGGTCTTGCACCAAAAACTCTTTGAGCCTGTGCAAGGTTTCGTTTTCGCGGTACTCCACCTCTTCAATGTCGCGGAACAAAGCGTATCCGTTTGCGGTAAGCTTGTTGCGCAACGCCTCAACATCGTCCGACGCAATTTGCAGGTTAATACCACGCCCAAACGGATGCTCCAGCTTGCCGGTTGCCCAGTGTCCATTCACCTGCTCCAGCATGATTTGCGCGCTGCCATAAGAAATGAACGCAAACTGACTTTCCGCACGCGCATAGTCCAGCGTGAAGCCCAATGCATCCAAGTAAAACCGTTTAGACGCAGCCAAGTCGCTGACCGATAACTCCGGCACCAGTGCGTTGAATCGCATCGTCTCACCCGCCATCTTTATTTTTACCGCCAAGCGTTCGAGCAGCCAACACCGCCGTCACAGCCACACAAACCAGCATCAACACAGTAGTAACCATCATGTTGATGGTCATGGCGCGCATGTCGGCGGAAGGTTGCTGCAAAATCAAACTGCCCACGATGTGCCGCGCCACGAACACAACCAGTAGCACAAACATCGGCCAAGTTAGCCGCACATGCTTGAGTTTGCATATCACCACAATAGCAGCGCCCACAATCACACACACCAATACCATCGACAGCCAAAAGGTTATGCCCTGCGTGTGCACGACCAAACCGGTAGGCACGCCCGCAACGTCCAGTTGTTGAACAAGCTCCAGCGGCATGACGGCAAGCAGAGAGGCGGCAAGCAGTTGTAGCCAAGTGAATACACGCAATCGTTTCATGGTGTGTCCCCCTTCGTTAAGCCGTTCACAACCTCACCGGCAAGAATCAACCCCGCCACGCTCGGCACAAACGCCACGCTGCCCGGTATCGCCCGGCGGTGCGTGCATTTGCGCGACACATCCGGCGGACAAACGCAGTGGGCACGGCAGCTCGTGCGCATGTCCTCTTGCGGCTCAATGGGCGGTTCCTTCGAGTACACCACCTTGAGCTTGCTCACCCCGCGTTTGCGTAGCTCGTTGCGCATCACACGCGCGAGCGGGCACACGCTGGTGGCGAAGATGTCCGCGACCTCAAAGGCGGCGGCATCAAGCTTGTTGCCCGCGCCCATGCAGGCAATCAGCGGCACACCAAGCCGAAACGCCCGCTCGGCAAGATCAAGCTTAGCGCTCATGGTGTCCACCGCATCGATGATGTAGTCATACTGCGCTAGGTCGATGGTGTCAGCGTTCTCGGGCAGATAGAACATCTGGTGGGTGTTGACGATGCAGTCCGGGTTGATTTCGTGCACGCGTGTGCGCGCGGCATCCACTTTATAGTGCCCGACGGTGGCATGGGTGGCGTGCAGCTGGCGGTTGATGTTGGTGAGGCACACGCGGTCGTCGTCGAACAGATCAAGGGTTCCAACGCCACTGCGAGCGAGTGCCTCCACGGCGTAGCCACCCACGCCGCCGATGCCGAACACGGCCACACGGGCGCGGGCGAGCTTGTCCATTCCTTCCTCGCCGAGGAGGATTTGGGTACGGGAAAATTGGTTGAGCATGTTATATGATCTCTTTCTGATATTTTTTCGGCAATTTCGCAACCACAACTGCATATGCGTGGTCAATCATGTCCAACAGCATATCGCTGGGCACAGTGCCGTCAAGCAAGACGGTGTTGAAATAGGGTTGCTGCACCGGCGGGCAATGATAGCCCCGCGTCACCGTGCCGGGAAATAGCTGCCGCCAATGGTCGCCGGTCATCATGTCGCACTTGAGCGTCACCACGGGTTGTTCGCGCAGCACGAATGGCATGGCGAAAATCGAGCCTTTGTCTTGCGATGGCGCTTTCACCTTGATGACCGGAAATTCGTTGAACGGATAGTCCACATATGCGCCGGGTTTTGCAAGACAATATGCCTCGATTTCGGGGAGCGTCATGGGTTCTCCTTTGTGGTATAAAGACTCTTCGGACGAGCACAACTCGCCCCTACACGTCATGCGGCCAAAGGCCGTGGCAGCAAACTACGTTCTCCTCACCAAAATGCCCTGTTGGTTTTCATTGTGGGGTAGCGCGAGCCGTTTTTCTTCCTCTGTGCAGCCCATTAGGATTTTGATTTCGCTGTCTTTTTTCAGCAAATCAACCGTGCAGATGACCGCGTCGATGCGCTCGCCTGCCGAACCTTTCCACACGTCAATGCCGCCGCCGTCGGGTGAGCTGGTGCCGCGCAGATAGCCATAGTCGAGCGGGTAGACATAATCCGTCCACTTGGGGTGGCGGCTGCCCTTGGGACGGTCGATGACGAGTTCGCAGGTGGCGGCGAGGTGGTCGAGGGCTTGCCAGAAGTCATGACTGTGCATGGGTTATCTCCGTTTTGTTATAGTTTCTTTTTCAGCTTTGATTTTTTGCACCGCAAAAAGTTCTTCAATAATTTTCATGTACATTTTGTCGCGCCCTTCTTCTGAAACATTTTCAATCATATCTGCTGCCGAAACCATTACATCAATCTCATGTAACGAGTCGTAGTATCTGTTCAGTTGATTTGCAGATTTATTGTGAACCCAGAATACCGTAGCGGCAATAAACTCTGCGATAACTGCTCCAATCGTGGGTATTATTGCAGCTTGCCATTGGCCGAAAGCAGCAATTAGAATAGCTGTAAGCAAAAACCCCAAGCCTATGCTACAAGCGACTATCGAAAAAACAAAGGAGCGTTTTGCGTGCTCAATGCTAACATCAAAGTATTTTATGGACTTTGCAATGTTGTCCATATGCAATTCCCACAAAGGATTTTCAGTTCGATAATGAGCACAAGCATTTGCGACAACTTGAGTTTCTTGGAGACAAACTGCTTCGCCAATTTGGGCTTTGGGGGAGCGCAAAATATCATCGGCTTGCATTTCTTTTGGGATCAAGGCGCCTGTGACACTAGTTTTGTACGCATCGTAAGGGTCGCCAAGTTCATTTAATTTTCGCATTTCTAGACGATACTTTAGATGCCTCGGAAGGAAGAAAGCAATCGTTATACCATAGAAAATAAGAAGAACTCCCGCGCCGATAAACGAAATTCTATAGTCATTATCGAACTCGCTACGAAAAAAAGTAGAGAAAAAAGGGTAAATAGCACCCCAAGCGACACCACTATTATTCCCACCGTTCTAAATCGTTTTATCCGAAGCGCTACCTTCAAGACTTCAATTTTCCAACGCATTTCAGGGTTTAGTTCTCGATCCACTGTGTTTTGCTCATTCACGATTCCCAGTTCTCCTTCAGCATTATAATATCGCTTTTTAATCAACACCCATCAACTCCTCTCCCACAACCCGCCGATAGTAACACCCACGCCGCGGCGAGCCATCGGCAGCCTTGGTGTGGCACATGCCCGCGCCGTTTGGCCGCACGAGATACACCAGCGAATTTTGCTCGCAGTTCACGCGGATTTCCTCCACCGCAAAGGTGTTGCCACTGCCCGCGCCCTTGTGCCACAGCTCGTTGCGGCTTGTGCTCCACAGCACGAGCTCGCCGGTGCGCTGGGTAACACGCAGGGCTTGCTCGTTGGTGTAGGCCACGAGAATGACCTCGCGGCTGGTGCTGTCCTGCACCGCCACG
>WQRM01000023.1 GCA_009786735.1 Oscillospiraceae bacterium
GTGTTGACGAGCTGCTGGGCGTGAATCAAGCCGAGAACGAACGGCGGGTGCAGCAAATCACCACGGCTTACGACAACAGCGAGGGCAACAGCAAGCGCGAGCATTTGCCCACGCTCACCGCTGCAGTGGCGGATTACCCACTGGACTATCGCTTGTGGGTGCGCTATCTGGAATGCTTGCTGCGCAACACAATGGGGATAGATGGCGCGCTTGCAGCACACAAGCAGGCGCGCGAAATCTACGAAAACATCGCCGCACACTGCACAGATGACAGCATTCGCATGTGGGCAAAACGGCTGATGGTGATGCACTTGCACTCCCTTGCGCAAGCCGAACCCGCGCGCCAAGCCGAGTGCGAAGCGCTGCTGGGCGAGATGCCTACGCTACGCTGCACGCGCGAACACGTTGCCGTGATGGTGATGACAGGCGAGCAACAGCAACAGGCTCGGCAGCACCTCATCGCCGAGCTGGAGTGGCTGTTGGCGCACGCGCAATATCACGAAGCAGGAAAAGCGCAAAATAAAGCTTGACAACTCCGCTGCATCGTGTTATAATACTATGTGGTGTGTTCCTCTAGCCATGCATACGAACGCACGAAAACATAGCAAAGGACTGAATTCCCATGACCCAAGAAAGAGCCCAACAACTCATCGACCTCAACCCCAACTGCGGCTACTCAGCGCTGCTGATGACCGCCAAAGACAGCATGAAAGAAACCCCGCCCGAAATTATCATCGGCTCCACCGTGAAAGTGCACGTGAAAATCCGCGAAGGCGAACGCGAGCGTGTGCAAGTGTTTGAAGGCACCGTCATCGCCCGCCGTGGCAGTGGCATCAGCGAAACCTTCACCGTGCGCCGTTTGAGCTATGGCGTTGGCGTGGAGCGTGTGTTCCCGCTGCACAGCCCCAACGTGGTGAAAGTGGAAATCATCCGCTTGGGTCATGTGCGCCGTGCGAAGCTGTATTATCTGCGTGGTCGCGTGGGTAAAGCTGCGAAAGTCAAACAAAAAATCGCATAAGTGAATTGCAACGATTGGGGCGGGTGAAAATCCGCCCTTGTTGTGTATAGGAGGCTCGCGTGATTACCAAGCGACTTTGTGCAAACCGTAACATTCATCCTACGTTGCGCGGGCTGTTTTTTATGGCGGAAGTGATGTGCGACTGCATGCTGCTGCTAACACTCGTGCTCACCTTTGCGGTGCGCTTGTCGGCGGTGGAGGGGCATTCCATGTTGCCCACGCTGGAGCATGGGCAATTGCTGATAATTTCCGCCACGCCTGTGCAGTTTCACCACGGCGATGTCGTTGTGGTGTCGGAAAACGGCACAGATTTGGATGTCCATATCGTTAAACGCGTGATTGGCTTGCCCGGCGATGTGATTGACATCAACTTTGCTATCGGCGTGGTTTATCGCAACGGACAAGCGCTGCACGAGCCCAACCTCGACCCCATCAGCAGACCCGGCGATGTGGCGCTGCCCATCACGGTGGCATCCGGCACCGTGTTTGTGCTGGGCGACAATCGCAACAGTTCCATGGATAGCCGCCATAGCGAAATTGGCTTGATTGACCAGCGCTTTATCATTGGGCGCGTGCTATATCCATCATAAAAGGAGGGCAGTATGAACGAGTATCCCGATACCCTATGCAAGCCCGTTGAAGCAAAAATGCCGCTGAAAGCCTGCTTTGAAGTGGCAGAAGTCATCGCGTTTGCGGTGCTTGCCATTGCAATATTGTTTACCTTTGTGCTGCGCTTTGCCGGTGTGGAGGGCGCGAGCATGGAACCCACGTTTTCCCACAACGACTGGCTGGCGATCACGGCATTTGCCGACCCCCGCGCAGGCGATGTGGTGATTATTTCCCCGCGTGACAACGACTTCCAAGTGCCCCTCGTCAAGCGCGTAATCGCGGTGGCCGGGCAGCATGTTGACCTGCGCGATGGCGGTGTGATTGTGGACGGCATTCGTCTGGATGAAACGCTGTATCTCTCACTCACCACCGGGGATACAGGCATCGTAGCTGGGGGGCTAATTTTCCCGCTGATTGTGCCCGAAAACACTGTGTTTGTGCTGGGCGACAACCGCACCGGCTCCACCGACAGCCGCAATGCGGAAATCGGCTTTGTGCGCGTGGACGACGTGCTGGGCCGTGTGATGGCGCGCCTGTTCCCGAACTGGGGCACTGGCTTTAATGTTGCGCGCTATTGAGGTTGAATGATGTCAATAGAAAGACAAGTTATCGGTTGGTTTCCTGGGCACATGGCAAAAACGCGGCGGCTGATGAAAGAAAGCCTGCCGCTGATTGATGCTGTGGTGGAGCTGCGCGATGCACGCGCGCCCGAAAGCAGCCGCAACCCCGAGCTCGGTGAGCTCATTGGGCAAAAACCGCGCATGGTGCTGCTGAACAAAGCTGACCTCGCCGACGCCGACACCACGGCGCGTTGGCTGCAACTGCTACGAAAAGAACACGCTGCTGCCCTTGCGGTTGATTGCCGCTCGGGTCGCGGCTTGAATGTATTCCCGGGCGCGGTGAAGCAAGCCTGCGCCGCCACCATCGAGAAAAATACGGCGCGCGGCATGGCAAATCGCCCCATTCGGCTGATGATTGCGGGCATCCCCAACGTGGGCAAGTCGTCGCTGATCAACCGTCTGGCGGGCAGCAGCCGCGCCAAAGTGGCCGATCAACCGGGTGTCACGCGGCGCAATCAGTGGCACGTTGCCGGCAAAATCGACGGCATCACCATTGAGCTGCTCGATACCCCCGGCGTGCTGTGGCCGAAGTTCGACGACCCCGCGGTGGGCGAAACCCTCGCCTTTTTGGGCAGCATCAAAGACGCCGTCATCGACAGCGAAACCCTTGCCCTGCGTTTGATTACGGTGCTTGCGGCAGGCTATCCGTCGCTGCTGCAGCGCTACAAACTCGACGACATTTCGCTGCCCGCCTGGCAGCTGCTGGAGGAAATCGCCCGCAAACGCGGCATGCTGCTGCGCGGCAACGAGCCCGACTGCGAGCGCGCGTCCATCATGCTGCTCGACGAGTTGCGCGGCGGGCGGCTGGGGCGGCTAACCTTCGATTTTCCTGCAAGCAACAGGTAAAAATCTTGCAAAAAAAATGGTAAATCCAGGCTGTCGAACTTCGCGATAAATGCGGCGATTTTGTAAATATTCAGTTAAATCCGCGCTTTTACCCCGCCAAGCCACCCTTGCGCGGTGGATAACTTGGTGGAAACGGTGAAAAACTCCAGTATTTCGGCACTTTGCCGCAGCAAGAAATTCACTTTACAACGCCGCGAAATGTTCGCCAAAAATCGCGTATTCACACACTTTCGCATGCTAAGTTGCAAGCAAACTTGCACACCTGTGGCGGGCATATCGCGCGCAATCTAGCGTCGCAAACTCAACGCTGCTAGTCGCCCGCTCGCCCACGCCCAATGCAGGTTGAATCCGCCGCAACCGCCGTGCACATCAAGCACTTCGCCGCAGGCAAACAGCTCCGGCAACAGCTGTGATTGCAGCGTTTGTGGGTCAAATTCGCGCACGTCCGCGCCACCGGCGGTGACCTGCGCATGCGCAAAATCACGTGTTCCCGCAACGGGGAACGCGATTTTTTTTGCGCTCTGCCCGCTCTTCACCACGGTTTCGGCCACGCGCTTGGGCAGCAAACCGGTCAGCGGCAGGTCAGTGAACGCCCGCCACTGCGCGAGCAACGCGGCAAGCTGTTCGGGCGTGTAGTCCGGCAGCAAGTCGAGCTCAACGGTGCAACCGGGACGATAGCCAAGCGAAAGCTCCATGGCGGCAATGCCGCTGAGCCCATCATCGGTGAAGAGGATTTCGCCCTCGCTTTCACGCAGGATTTCGCCGTTGTGCACAAGTGTAGCCCTCGCGCGCACCCGCAAACCCTTGAGCGATGGCAGCAACGGCGAGTTGCATCGCAGCTGCACCAGTGCAGGTTTCGGCGTGATGATGGTGTGTCCCAGCCCACGCAGCAGCGCAAAGCCCGAGCCATCGCTGCCGTGCGCGGGCGCGGCACAACCACCTGCCGCGACAATCACGCGCTGTGCACGCAGGTGATGATTGACGGCAAAACCCTTGCCATTTCGCACGAGCGTATCCGCCGTGACGTTGCACAACATCTCCGCGCCGGCACGCTGCGCGCCAAAACGCAGGGCATCCAATACGCTTGCCGCCGTGTTGCTGCGTGGGTAGAGCCGCCCCTCGGCATCCTCCCAAAGCGCCAGCCCCAGCGCATGAAAAAACGCTTCGCACTCCCCCGCCCCGAAGGCCTGCAAAGCCGGGGCAGCGAAGCGCTGGTTATGGTATTCATGCGTGGCGGCGTGGCGATTGCTCACATTGCAGCGGCCGTTGCCCGTGGCGAGGATCTTCTTCCCGGCACGCGGCATGCGCTCCAGCACGAGCACGCGCTCGCCAGCCTGCGCAGCCGTAATCGCCGCCGCAAGCCCCGACGCGCCAGCGCCGATGATGATGACATCGTAGTTCATTCCCAAAGCTCTCCGCTCACAGGTTGTTGCAGTCCTATCACGCGCGGCCACCGGCCGGTTTGTTGCATGGTGACGGCGTTGATGTTGCCCAAATGCGCATGCGCATGGCGAAGCTGCCCCAGCAGCAATTCCAGCCGCGTGTGTGGGCAGCCGTGCGGGGCTTTTGTCCAGTCTTCGTCACGCAAACTACGCACATAGTCCAAGCATTTTTCGCGAATATCCGCCAAGTAAGCGAGCAAATCCTCGCGGTCAAGGCATAGGTCAAGCACAGGCTCATCCAGCGAATTTAGCCCCGGCGTGTGGAACGTCGGTTCGTCGTAGCAGCAGGGGTTGATGAGCCAGCGGTCACACGAATGCAGCATGTGGTAGGCGTGCTTCCACAGGGGCATGTTGAACAGCTCGGCTTGCGGGTCGAAGGTGCGCAGCGCGGTTTCGAGATTGCGGAACATCACGTCAACCTGGGGAAGAATCAATTCGCTAAGTGTCTTTTTCATCGCGGAAACTCCACCACAATCAGCCCGTCAGGCAGCTCAAGCGCTTCGCCGTCAAGCGTGAACAGCCGCACCACGGCGCGGTGCTCGCCCAGCCACTCCACTTGCGTGTTGTGCAGCAGGTTGCGTGCGCCAGTCCCGTGCGTTGGCTCGCGGCGATAGACCCAACGGTTCACCATGGGGCTCGCCACCAGGATGTCGCGCTCGAAGCCGGTTTGGTAGACAATCACGCGGTTGCTGCCCTCGGGTGAGCGCGAAATCGTGTGCGGGGTATACATCGTTGTGCCGCCCATGGCCATGAACAGCGATGCGATGAAGAACACGAATCCCACTGCCACCGCGAGCAATCCGGCGGTGACGGCAGCAGCAACTTTCTTGGCGCGTGTGTGCAGTTTTTCTCGCCAAAGCCACACGAGCACGCTCACCAGCAAGTGCACGCCGCTGAGGTAAGTGATCCAGTGCAGCAGCGCAAGCGGCACAAGCCCAAACGGACCGAGCACGAAAAAGCCCAGCGCCACCAGCGTGAGCACGCGCCATGCGGCGGCGCAGCCAATCCAAATGCGATAGGGTTTGGTCATGGTTGACCTCTTTCTGCTATTGTCGCTCTAGCATAATTCGCTCGCCGCCCACATACACGAAAACTTGGAAAACTCCATATCCACCATATCTGGAAAAATGCGCAGGTTCACCCAAAAATGTGTTGCTGTCTGCGCGGCGAAACACCCAGCGACTCACCATCGGATGAGCCTGCAATCTGTCCCTAAACGCTCCTGTGAACATGATTGCCACACGGTTTGTGCCATCTTGCGTGGCAAAAACAATCGTGAGCGGTGATGCGAGAATCACAAAAAACATTATATAGCAAGCGCCCAAGAGCATCAATACGCACAACACAATGGTCAGCGCTTTGAGCAATTTGCGTTTGAATCTGCGAAAGAGCCATACCATGAGCGCAACGAGCAAGTTGCAAAAACTCACTAAGCCTAGCGCGTAAATCGCCGTGATATGCACAAAGCCAAAGCTGCTGAACGCGAAAAACAACTACGCCGCAGCAAGCAGAGCGGTTAGCCCGCCTGCTGCAGCTATCCAAATGCGATAGGGTTTGGTCATGGTTTGCCAACCACTTTCTTCACCGCACGCACACCACCGCAAACCAGGTCGCAGATGGACTTCAGGTAGGCTTCCTCGTTGAAGATGCTCACCAAAGCATTCACCATGCGGCGGTCAATCAAGCCACCGCTCCACATGGCGATGGAACGCACGGGCATCTCCATCACGGTGTCTTTCATGCCGCTGGCATCACCGATGGTGTCCTGCGCGATGCTGCAGACAATCGGGAAAGCAAAGTCGATGATTTTCGCAATCACGCGACCGAAGGGGCTTTGCGTGGCGTCCTCAAGGGTGCTGTCCCACGTGAGTTCGCGGGGGCTGGCGAAGTTCGCGGGCGGGATTGCGTGCCCAAGCACGGCTTCAAATTCGCTGTCGGGAATCGCATGCACCAAGCCTTGCGCATAGCAGGGCAGCGCCGGGTATGGCGCGTCGGCGGCTTCGCTGTTCATTTTCACGGTGCTCGAAAGGCGAATGTCTCGGCTGCTGGCAGCGGCGTGGATGGTGTAGTCACCCGGTGCGCAGTGCCAGGCTTTGCGCCCAACGTGGTAGTAGGCAAAGGCGCGGCTGTCGAGGCTGACGGTGACGCGCTTTTTCTCGCCAGCTTTGAGGAAGACCTTGCCGAAGCCCTTGAGCTCTTGCGGCGCACGGAACAGGCTGTCGTCCGCAGGCGGCGCAACGTAAAACTGCACCACTTCGGCAGCGTCAAAGTTGCCGGTGTTGGTGATGGTCACGCTCACATTGACAATGTCGTCGGGCGTGATGTTCTTTTTGGAAACGCGCAGGTTCGTGTAATCAAACTTGCTGTAAGTCAAACCATGCCCAAATGGGAAGAGCACATCTTTGTCGGCTTTGTCGTAGTAGCGATAGCCCACGTAAATGCTTTCGCGATACTCCACCGTGGCGGTGCCACCGGGGAAGTTGCCGAAGCAGGGCGTGTCTTGCACGCGCAGGGGGAAGGTTTCGGCGAGTTTCGCGTTGGGGGAATACGCGCCGTAAAGCAGATCAATTTGCGCTTCGCCCACGGCCTCGCCCGCCAAATAGCTCTCGAGCACAGCACGCACTTGACCCGCCCAGGGCATGCGCACGGGCGCACCGTTGCACAGCACCACCACGATATTCTTCTGCACGGCGGCCAGTTGTGCAATCAGCTGGTTTTGGCAGGGCGGCAGGTCCAGATGCTTGCGGTCGGCACCTTCGTTGTCCATGTTGGTGGGCAGCCCGGCAAAAACCACGACCAGTTCGCTCTTCTCGGCGAGGTCGATGGCGGCGCGCGCTTTCACCACGTCGTAGTTGTAGTCCGACGCGCCAAAGCCCTCGGCGTATTCAAACGCCAGACCTTCGGTTTTTGCGGTTTCATAGGCCGAAGCCACATGGTAGGCATTCACGTGCGAGCTGCCGCCACCTTGGTAACGCGGCTGCTTGGCAAAGCCACCGATGAAAGCCACACCGCTTTGCGCGCGGCTCAGCGGCAGCACGCCGTCGTTTTGCAGCAGCACCATGGTGTCGCGCGCGATTTCACGTGCCAGAGCGTGGTCACGCACGTTGAGCTCCTCTGGGCACGCGGGACGTTGGGCATCCAGCGCAACGTCTTGTGCAGCACCTTGCACGGCGCGCAGCACGAGTTCCACCACGCGCGTGGCGGCTTCGTCGAGGGCAGCTTGGCTAAGCGTGCCGCTGTCGAGCGCATCGTGGATGAGGTCGGTGTGCAGGTCGCGGCTGTCGGGCATTTCGAGGTCGAGCCCGGCTTCGATGCCCGCAACTCTGTCACTCACCGCGCCCCAGTCGCTGACCACGAGACCGCCAAAGCCCCATTCGTCGCGCAGGATTTCGGTGAGCAGACGCTTGTTTTCGCTGCAATAGATGCCGTCGAACAGGCGATTGTAGGCGCACATGACCGTCCATGGGTCGGCGCGCTTGACGGTTTGCTCGAACGACGGCAGGTAGATTTCACGCATGGCGCGTTCGTCCACCACAGACTGCGTGGTCATGCGGCGTTTTTCCTGGTTGTTGGCGGCATAATGCTTGATGCTCACGCCCACGCCCTGCGCTTGCACGCCTTGGGTGTAGCTCACCGCCATTTCGCTGGAGAGATATGGATCTTCGGAAAAATACTCGAAGTTGCGGCCGCACAGGGGCGAACGCTTGATGTTCACGCCCGGTCCAAGCAGCACGCCGAGCTCGTGGGCGCGGCATTCTTGGCCAAGGATTTCGCCCAAGCGATGCAGCAAGTCGCGGTCAAACGACGCACCCGTGCCGCTTGCGGTGGGGAAGCAAACGGTCTGCGTGCTTTTGCCCAAACCCATGGGGTTGTCGCCGCCTTGGTCTTGCTTGCGCAGGCCGTGCGGACCGTCGGCCATCATGATGCTGGGCAGGTCGAGACGCTCGATGGGGTGGGTGTGCCAGCTGCCCATGCCCTTGATGAGCAGCAGTTTTTCCTCGGTGGTGAGCTTGGTGACGAGTTCGAGTGCTTGTTGACGCATGGTGGTTCTCCTTTTACTGTGTTATATTGTAGGGGCGGCAGTTGCGCAGCCCAAAAATTCATCTTCGTCCTCTTCATCGCATGGCGTTCGTTCAACACTCACATCGCTAAATTGTATGATGAAGTCTATCAATTTGTTGCGCGAGTTCAGCAGCAACACATGCAGCTCGTAGCCGCTTTCGATGGCATAGAGTTCCTCATAAAGCCAAGTGGCGTTGCGAAACGGTTGCTCTTTGGTGATGACGGTGCAGTGTTTGAAGATGGCGGTATGTATGACATCGTCGCAGTTATCCAGCCGGAGCACCAAATGCGTGCCCTGTTTGCGGCAGGACGTTACCACATAATCGTGATAGTTCAAGTGCGGCCAAAAGTCTGGTGGGTTATCGCCAAACATGCGCTTGAACGACTTCTCGTAAGCTTGCATTGCTTGCTTGATTTTTTTGTCGCTTTGCTTGCACCATGCCGTGATTTCGCGCTTGACGGCCGGCGTGCAGCAGTTAAGCGCCAGCACGCGGATGTCCGCAACTTGGTCAAGGATGTGGGTCGGCAAGATGTTGCGCAAGCGCTTTATCTTGTATCGCTGCATTCGGCGGACATCTTTGCGCACTTCATCTTCGGTGAGAAGCCACGAATCGTCTGGCTCCTCTTCGGCTGCCAGTTTCTCGCTCTCCACTTGATATTGCTCTTCGGCTTTATATAGCTCGCGATAAAATTTTTCAGAAAAGCGCTCGGCTTGTTTCGTTCCCTGCAAGCGCCCAAACATGCCCGGCGCTAGGTTAAGCCACGCTTTGGTCTTGTATTTCATGCAAGATTCTCCCTATAGTTCCAGCGGGGTACAATCCATCTTTCGCAACACCACGTGCGTTTTCACCGCCGCCACACCCTCGATGTTGCCGATGGCGCGGTGCAGCTCGTCGAGCGCTTGCGTGCTGCGTGTGACCGCCTGCAGCAGGAAGTCGAACTCGCCGGTGAGGGCATCGCAGCTAAGCAAACCAGGCAGTTGCTGCAAGGTTGCGGCAACGTCGCCGCCGTGTTTGGCGTGCTCCAACTGCACATGCAAAAATGCGCGAATGCCATAGCCCAGCGTGTTATAGTCCACCGCTGCGGTGTAGTGTGTGATGATGCCGCGCTCCTCAAAGCGCTGTATGCGCTTAATCACCGGCGAAGGCGCAAGACCCACACGCCGCGCAATGTCAGACCCGGTTGCGCGCGCATCTTTGCTCAAAATATGCAGGATTTTTTGGTCAATTTCGTCCATGTAATGCCTCCATTTTTTCAAGAGATGGGTCGGCGATAACGGTCTGGTAGCTATGCAAGATTACCTGCCCGGGTGCTGCGCCGGGGAATTTCTTCACGGATTTCACCGGCGTGTAGCTCACGGCGGCGCGGCTGCGGATTTTGCTGTGCCATGCGGCGATTTCGGCGGCTTGGGTGATGCACTGCTCGCTGGGCTGCTGCCCCTCGGTGAAGAGCACCACATGCGAGCCGGGGTAATCCTTCACGTGCAGCCACAGGTCGTGCCCGCGCGCGAGCTTGAAGGTGAGGTGATCGTTCTGCACGTTGTTGCGCCCTGCGAGCACGCGCAGCCCCGCTGATGTGCGATACTCAACCGGCGCGGCAGTTTTTTCTCGCTTTGCGGCTTTTTTTTCGGCTTTCGCTTTGAGGAAGCCTTGCTGCTCTAGTTCGGCACGAATTGCGTTAACGTCGGCGAGGGTTTCGGCGCGTTGCAGGGCATCCGCCACGCTGTCGAGGTAGTCGGCTTCCGCCTGCGCTTGGGCAATCAGCTCGCCCAGCAGCTGCGCGGCGCGCTTGGCCTTGCCGTGTTTTTTATAGTAGCGCTGCGCGTTTTGCGCAGGCGACAGCGCAGGGTCAGCCGCGATAGTGAGCGGGCGATTTTCGTCGTAATAATTCTCCACGCAGTATGCAGTCGCGCCGCGCTCAAGGGCATGCTGGTTGGCGAGAATCAGCTCCGCGGCCACACGCAGGTGCTCGCGGTCTGCGGCGGCGGCGAGGTCGCGGGCTTGGGTGTCGGCGCGGCGGCGAGAACGTGCGGCACGGGTTTCGCACAGTTTGAGGAGCTCGGCGGTGCGCTGTTTTTGCCGCTGGGCACGGTCAGCTTCCTCGAAATGCAACTCCAAATAACGTGACAAACTTTCACTGTCACCGATATCCGGCGGGGTCAGCTCGCTCGGCGGCGGCGTAGGATTCGGCGGCATTTCATAAGGCAGACCGGGCAAAATCGCCCGCGTGCTCTGCGAAAAATCCACCCGACGTATGGCGTCGAGCACCGTGCCGTCCTCGCGCACAACGATGATGTTCGCGCGCCGCCCGGTGAACTCCGCGATGAGCGAAAGCCGCGTGGGCACGCCGATTTCGTTGGTGCCCGCGAGCGCAAAACGCAGCATGCGCTCGTGCGGCGGCTTGGTGATTGCGGTGATTTTCGCGCCCGTGAGGTGCTTGCGCAGCAGCATGCAAAACATGGTGGGCTGCGGCGGATTTTCGGGCTGCGTGGTGATCAACCCTGCCCGCATGCGCGCTTGGTTGACGCAAATGAGCAGGCGAAAATTGCCCTCGCGGCTGCGCAGATGCAGCACGAGTTCGTCGCGCCCGGGCTGGTGGATTTTGTCCACGCGCGTGCCCACGAGCTGCTGCAGCTCGATGCATAAATAATGAATGAACCCATGGTCAAACCGCATAATCATTCCATCCCTGCCAACACGTCCGGGTGGCGCGTGGTGATGTTGTCCACACCATGGCGGCGCATTTTACGCATGTGGCGCGGCTTGTCAACCGTCCAGACGGACACCTGCAGCCCCAGTTTTCGTGCTTGCTTGAGCAACTTTTTGTTGCAGCGTTTGTGATATATGTTCACGCCCACAGCGCCGAACTTGGCTGCGGCGGCGCAGTCTTTGCCGTTGAGGTAATAGGGTAACCCGGGCACGGGCAGCTCGCCCTCGCGCAGCCCGGTGAAGAACGCACGCTCCCCAAAGCCATGTGCACCAACGAGTTCGAGCACGCGCGGCAGGTGGGTGGTCTCCTTCATATCAAGGTTGATAGTGCAGCTGTAGCCTTGCAGCAGGGCGAACATCTCGCTGAGCTTGACGGACTTTTCGTCCACGGTGTTGTGCCCCAGCGCGGGCGTGCCATCGGGCAAAAAACGCACGTCCACTTCGATGCAATCCACGGCGGGGTGCGCGGCGGCGACCTCGATGGAGTGCAGCGTGTTGGCTTGCGTGCCAAACGCGCCTGCATGCGCGGTAATGAATGTTTTATGCATAAAACGCCCCCTGTTCTTGCGCGATTTGCCAGTGGATTTGCGGAAATTGCTCGCGCAACCACGCGGTGAGCACCGGCACGACGAGCACTTCGGTGGCGAAATGCCCAGCGGTGATTAGGCTCACGCCGTGCTGCTTGGCGAGCAGGAAATCGCTGTGTTTTGCCTCGCCGGTGACGATGGCTTGCGTTTGACTGAGCAGCGGCGGCCAAAATCCTGACCCGCCTGTCACAGAGATTGTGGTGATGGGCTGCCCGCCATCGCAACATTGCACGGGCACGCCCAGCCGCGATTTCACCAGCGCGGCAAGCTCGGCGGTCGTGGTGGCTGCGGGCAAATGGCACAGGCGATGCAGCTCGGTGGACGGCTGCGGGTCAAGCCCCAGCGCGTGCGCAAGGGTGTCCGAAACGCCACCGGCGCAGCGGTCAAGCGGGGTGTGCGTGGCGATGCAACTGATGCCGTGCCGCGCGAGCAGCCATGCCGGATCGTGCGAAATCAGCTCGCGGCGAGCGTGAAACATCACCGGATGGTGCGCGATAATGAGCGTGCAGCCGGACTCAACGGCCTGCGCAATCACGTCGGGCGTGCAGTCCAGGCAGACCATCGCGCGCGTGACTTGCTGCGCGAAGTCGCCCACCTGCAAACCCGAATTATCGCCTTCCATCTGCGTGGAAAACGGCGCGCGCTGGTCAAGGTAGTCGTATATGTTGCGCACAGTCATGGGGGACTCCTTCTCTGTTCTTTTTTTGCAAAAAAAGAACCAAAAAACCTAGCCGCTTCGCGGTGGATATTTGATGTGTTGTGCAGATGTCGCCAAAGGCTCCCCCGCATGCGGGGGAGCTGGCACGCCGCAAGGCGTGACTGAGGGGGCGGATGCCGAGGCGGGATAAACTGCACGCAAGGCGGTGTAAGTGCGCTTGTTGTCGGTGCAAGTGCGTGTTTCGGTGACGGTGAAGCCATTCTCGTGCAGCCAGTCGAGCAGCTCGTTCGCGCGGCTTTGCGGCTGCGCCACCAGCATCGTA
>WQRM01000024.1 GCA_009786735.1 Oscillospiraceae bacterium
AGCACTTCAATCTGAAAGTCGATGTAATGCCGCAGCACTTGCTTAAGGTTGAGCAGCTTGGGCTCGCCATTGACCAGCGCCAGCATGTTCACGCCAAAGCTGCTTTGCATGGCGGTGAATTGATACAGCTGGTTGAGCACCACCTGCGGGTTGGCGTCGCGCTTGAGGTAGATAACCAAGTCCATGCCGCCGCGCGACGAAAAGTCGTCCGTGCCGGCAACGCCTTCAATTTTCTTTTCGTGCGCAAGGTCTTTGATGTGTTTTTCAAGCCGCGCCTTGTTCACTTGGTAGGGCAGTTCGCTCACATGGATGTTATAGCGCCCCTTTTTCTCGCGGATTTCCGCTTTCGCGCGCACCACCACTTTGCCACGACCGGTGGCATACGCAGCACGAATGCCCGAACGCCCCATGATCGTGCCTGCGGTGGGGAAGTCCGGCCCTTGGATGTGCTCCATGAGGTCATCTAGGGTGCATTCGGGGTCGTCGACCATGCAGCAAATGCCGTCGATGACCTCACCCAGATTGTGCGGCGGGATGTTCGTGGCCATGCCCACGGCAATGCCGGTTGAGCCATTGACCAGCAGGTTGGGAAAGCGTGACGGCAACACCACGGGTTCTTTGAGCCGGTCGTCGTAGTTGGGCACGAAGTTCACGGTGTCTTTGTCAATGTTGGTGAGCATCTCGGTGGCGAGCTTGGCAAGGCGGCTTTCGGTGTAACGATAAGCCGCGGGCGGGTCGCCGTCCACCGAGCCAAAGTTGCCGTGGCCGTCCACCAGCATGTAGCGCATGCTGAAGTCCTGCGCAAGCCGCACCATCGCGTCATACACGCTCTGGTCGCCGTGCGGGTGATAGCTACCCAGCACAGCGCCCACGGTGTCGGCGCATTTGCGATAGGCTTTGTCGGGCATCAGTCCGTTGCGGTGCATGGTGAACAGGATGCGCCGGTGCACGGGTTTGAGGCCATCGCGCACGTCGGGCAGAGCCCGCGCGGTGATGACCGACATGGAGTAGTCCAGGAAGCTTTTGCGCATTTCCTTGGCAATTTCCACGTTGATGATTTTTTGTTGGTCTAGTGTGGTTTCGTCAAAGCCCATAATTACCTCATCGGTGCTAGTCTAAAAATAAAATTTGATTGCCGTCGGGGTCAATCCCAAGCCTTTGTAGAACGCATAAGACTTCAGCGCGTCTTTCGCGTAGATGTTAATGCCGGAAAATTGCATGACCATAAATTTCTCCCTAAATGTCCAAGTTCTTGACCTTCTTCGCGTTTTGCTCAATGAACTCGCGGCGCGGCTCCACGGGGTCGCCCATGAGGGTGGAGAACGCTTCGTCAGCGGCGATGGCATCGTCGAGCGTCACACGCAGGATGGTGCGGAAGCTTGGGTCCATGGTGGTTTCCCAGATTTGGTCGGCATCCATTTCACCAAGACCTTTGTAGCGCTGGATGTCGCAGCCGTCGCCCATCTCAGCCAGCAGGGCATCGCGCTCGGCATCGCTAAAGGCATAGCGGTGCTTGCGGTTTTTGCTCACGCGATACAGCGGCGGCTGAGCGATGTAGATGTAACCCTGCTCCACCAGGGGGCGCAGGTAGCGGAAGAAGAATGTCAGCAGCAGGCAGCGAATGTGCGAGCCGTCCACGTCGGCGTCGGCCATGATGACAACTTTGTGGTAGCGCAATTTCTCAATGTTGAAGTCTTCGTCAATGCCGGTGCCCAGCGCGAGCACCACGGGGATAAGCTTCTCGTTGCCGATGACTTTATCCAGCCGCGCTTTTTCCACGTTGAGCATCTTGCCCCACAGCGGCAGAATGGCTTGATAGCGCGGGTCACGGCCCTTTTTGGCCGTGCCGCCTGCCGAGTCGCCTTCCACGATGTATAGCTCGGTGACTTCGGGGTTTTTCTCCGTGCAGTCTTGCAGCTTGCCGGGCAGCGCGCCGCCTTCGCCGGTGCCTGCCTTTTTGCGGGCGAGGTCACGCGCTTTGCGGGCGGCTTCGCGGGCACGGCTGGCATCCAGTGCCTTGCTGAAGATGGCCTTTGCCACCGCCGGGTTTTCCTCAAAATAGGTCATGAGCTTGTCATACACCATGTCGCTGACGATTTTCGTCATTTCGGTGTTGCCAAGCTTGCCTTTGGTTTGCCCCTCAAACTGCGCGTCGGTGAGCTTGACGCTGATGACGGCGGTCAAGCCTTCGCGCACATCGTCGCCGCTCAAGTTTTTGTCGTTGTCTTTGAGGAATTTGAACTTGCGACCATAGTCGTTGAACACACGCGTGAGCGCAAGCTTGAAGCCGTTGACGTGCGTGCCGCCGTCGCTGGTGTTGACGTTGTTGGCGAAGCTCAGCAGCAGCTCGTTGTAGCTGTCGTTGTATTGCAGGGCAACTTCGGCGCTTTTTTCGCCCACCACGGTGGTGAGGTGAATGGCTTGCTCGTGCTGCGCCGTGAGCCCACGGTTGCGATTGAGGAACTCCGCGAAGCTTGCGATGCCGCCAACGTAGCAAAACTCTTTTTGCACCGGTTCTGCTTCAATGCGCAGGTCGTCCAGCGTGATGCGCAGCCCGGCGTTGAGGAACGCACTTTCACGCAGGCGACGTTCGAGAATCTCGAACTCATATATCGTGCTTTCGGTGAACACGTCTGGGTCGGCCTTGAAGGTGATGAGCGTGCCGGTTTGGTCGGTTTCGCCCACCACTTCGAGCTCTGTGGCGATGTCGCCGCGCGCAAAGCGTTGGCGGTGGACTTTGCCGTCTTGGCTCACTTCCACTTCAAGCCATTCGCTCAGCGCGTTCACCACGCTGCTGCCCACGCCGTGCAACCCGCCCGACACTTTGTATCCACTGCCGCCGAACTTGCCGCCGGCATGCAGCACCGTGAGCACCACCGTCACCGCCGGGATGCCCATTTTGTCATGCATGCCCACGGGGATGCCGCGGCCGTTGTCGCGCACGGTAATCACATCGCCGGGCAGAATCTGCACGTTCACTTCCGTGCAAAAGCCCGCCAATGCTTCGTCAATGGCGTTGTCCACGATTTCATACACCAGATGGTGCAGCCCGCGCGGCCCGGTTGAGCCGATGTACATGCCCGGGCGTTTGCGCACGGCCTCCAGGCCTTCGAGCACCTGAATGGAATCTTCGTCATAAGTTTCGGTCACAGCGGTGTTCAGCTGCAATTCTTGTTCGTCCAAAAGGTTATTCCTCCGTTGGGGTTTCTTCGTCGGGAAAAATGCTGGTTAGCGCAAGGTTGAACCCGGGCAGCGCAGCGCAGGGCAGGGTGTCGCCTTGCTGGTACATCATGATGTAGTAGCGGTTTTCTTCCAGCAAGCACACTTGAATCACGTGGTATTCGGGATCAACAATCCAGTATTCACGCACACCAGCACGGAAATAATGCATGAATTTGAAGTAGCGGTCATGGCTTTGGTTGCCGGGTGAAAGAATCTCCACAACCAAGTCTGGTGCACCATTGCAACCATGGTTATCCATCTTGTCTTGGTCGCAAATCACGCTGATGTCGGGGCGAAACACCATTTGTCGGTTGCGTGCGCGTTGCGGGTATAACTTCACGTTGATGTCTTGATAAGCCTTGCATTGCCGCCCGCTGAGATGTTCGCGTAGCGCAATATAGAGGTCGCCGCAAATTTCTTGGTGGCGCGGCGACGCCGCTGACATGAGATGCGGTTGCCCATCAATCAACTCATAGCGATTCGGACGTTCCCATGCTAAATATTCGTCATAGGTGTAGTTGTCACGTGCTCTGGCTAGGTTGTCTTGCATACGTGTCTCCCTGTTATCACATTCGCTATTTCGAGCCCGGCTGCCCCGGCACTTGCCCGCTCATCAGCTGTTGCAGCATGCCCGGCTTCTTCTCTTTTTTCGGGCGATAGATGGGCGGGTGTTCAAGGCGCTTGCAGGCGTTTTTGCCGCCGGAGCTGCACAGGTATTTGTTCACCTGCACCGCCACCGGGCGCAGGTCATCGCTGAGATAATCCAGACAGTCGGCCAGTTGCACCGCCGAAAAGCTGCCCAGAATCGTCACGCACACCGTGCTTTGTGCATCGTTCATGCCGTTTTCATACACATCGTTGAACAGGTTGAACACGCGCTTGAGCTGCGTTTTGTCTTTTTGTTGCAGGCTTTGCAGCACCGCAGGGGTTCCGTATTTCGTGAAAAACTCATCGGCCAAAAACTCGCCATAATGCTCATAGTTGGCTTTGAACGCCGTGCGCAAGTCGGTGTAAATGCCGGTGAAGCTGTTGCCCAGCGCCAGAGTGTCGTAATAGGCGTCGCCCTTTTTGATGGCGGTTTTGCTCACGCTTTTTGGTGGCGGCTTTTTGCCCGCAGCGGAGGGTTTGTAGGTCTCTTTGTTGAACTTGCGGGTGATGTTCTCCGCCAGCACGCCGCCCCAAAAGGTGAGGTCACGGTCGGTGGCGCTGCCGAGCTCAAGCAGCCCTGCGCTGAGGTTGGTGAAGTCGCCGTCCGCGTCGGTTGCGTGTTCGAGCATCACGCGGTCGTCGGCGAGCACAAGCTGCAGCACGCCCTCTTCTCCGGTGAAGACGGCGGTGTTGGTTTCGGTGGATTTTTGCGGGGCGAACCCGGCTTTTTGCAGTGCGGGCAGCATGGTTTTGGTCAGTGCCTGCAGGGCGGTGGTTTCAGTCAGCATAGGCTTTCCTTTCGCGTGTTTATAACATTACTATTATAACACAAACGAAAGCACATTGCAAGCTTTACTTGCATAAAACACGCAAAAAGACCGAGAAATTTTCTCGGTCTTTCCCTTTGGCTAGAAATTCGCCGCTGTGGCGTGGATGTCGAGGATGCCGTAGCGCCCGTTGTAGCGCACGAAAGCGGTTTCTTCGTCGATGAGCACGATGTTCTCGAACATTAGCGGGATGATGAGGTCGCCGTTGTGGTCAACCGTGCCCCATCGCTCACCTTGGCGCACGGCAATGATGCCAAGATTGTTGCCCCAAGGCACATCGTCGTAAACGAAATCAGTGAGTATCGTAACCTCGTGCTCTGCGATGCGCACCACAGCAAGCAGCTCGCCAAAGGCTTCGGATGGCAAGCCGATGTTTCCTTCCTCGTCGCGAAAATTTTCCGTCAGCATCGTGAAATCTGCACGCCGCACCAGAAAAAGCCCATCGATTTCGGCGAGCCAAGAGGAAGTGCCGTCATCTAAGTTTATCCAATCGATGCCGTCAAGGCTGTGGCTTTCTTTGCCATAACCCAAAACGCGTTGTTCAAGGTCAATCCAGCGGAAGTTGGCGCTAACACAGTGGTCACCGCAGCCCCATTCGCCCACTTCGCCGGTGATGGAGTCAATGCCCCTGTTCCTCGAATCAACAAACACGCCGCAGCAGTTGTGCACATGCCCCAAATCTAGCGTCGGCGCAATCCGCCACACCACGCCGTTGATGGTCACAGGCGGCGGCACTGGCGCAGTGGTCGCGATGTATTCTGTTGTGGCTTCGGTGGTGTAGTCCTCGTTGTCATTCACCACCGCCGCCGAGCCGCAGCCCGCCAGCAGCAGCAAAACCAACAAGCTTGCAAGCAAAATCTTCATGTGAACGCCCTCCTGCAACCAGTATACCACGCCTGCGGCGAGCAGGTCGCTTCGCTGTGCATTAATCATCTAGTATCTAAAATCTAACATCTAACGTCTATTATAGCACATTGCGTTGCAAATGTAAAGCGTTTTCGCAGTCATTCACGCGCCCAAAGCAGCCTCGCCAGCCCCTCGGCTTCGGCGGTGAGGGGGTCTTCCAACGCTCGAAACGTTGCCCAGTTGTTGTAACGCACGAAATACACGCGCGTCACCGTGTAGTACGAGGTGTGCCACTGCGGTTCGTCGGGCACGATGGTATAATAGCCCGTTTCTTCGCAGCGCAACCATGGGTACCAGTCAAAGCTGCGCTCTAATGGAGTGCTCAACTCCATGCTGTGGCGCCGCAGGCCAAGTGCAGACAAAAACCATGCGGTGCGGGTGCCGCGGAGGGTGAAAATATACACATGTTCAATTTCATAGCCATATTCGATTTGCGTGCGCGAAAGTTCAACGTAAGTGCCTTCGCTGGCATGTGCGTGCGAGGTGATGATGAGACGAGGTTCAGGGCCAAGCCAGTGTTCACGCGTGAAATAAACATCGCGCGGACGCACATTGAGGGCAACCGGGTTGGGCATAATTTCATCCCGCAGGGCATACAGCACCAGCGCCGCACCCGCCAGCACCGCGATGCTCACCGCAACCGCCACCAAGGCTTTGATGCCGCGCAGCCGCTTTTTCGCGCGCCGCAGGGATTGTTCGGCGCTGGGCGGGACGTCGTCTTGCACCTGCATGGCGGTCAGCTGCGTTTGGCAAGCCTCGCAGGTCTGCAAATGCGCTTGCACCAGCGCGCGGCTGTCGTCGCTGGCGAGGTCTTCGGCGTAAAGCGGCAGCAAATCGCGCACCACGCCGCAGCTCAAGTTGTGCTCAGTCATGATAATCCTCCATTTGCGCGTAGATTTTTTGCTTGGCACGGTGGTAGGTCACGCGCGCCCAAACTTCGGTTTTGCCAAACAGCTGGCCGATGCGAGCAAAGGGCAGCTCGCCAAACACCCGCAACGAAAACACCTCTTTGTAGGGCTCGGGCATTTCATGCAGCAGCTCATGCAGCCGCCATGTGGCGTCGCGGTTTTCGAGGGTCTTGGCAGGGGAGTCCGCGTCGTCGTGCGGCTCGGGCAGGTTTTCCAGGCTGGTGATGCGGCCATACTTGCGGTGGTGCGAGCGCCAGGTGTTTTTGGCGATGGTGCACAGCCAAGCTTGCAGGTTCTCCTGCCCATCGTAGCGCTTGAGCGCCTTGAGGGCTTTGAAGAAGGTGTCGGCGGTGAGTTCTTCAGCGGCTTGGTCGCTGCCGGTGAGGCGACGTGCGTAGGAAAACACCAGCGCGAAATATTCGCGGTAGATCAGTTCAAATTCGCGCATGCAAGCTCTCCTTTCGCGCCCTGTGTTAGTATAACGCGCCAATTGCGGCATTGTTACAAAAAAATGACCGAGAAAATCTCTCGGTCAAAAGCATATCATCGTTGACTAGCACGAGCGCCAGCAACCCCAGTTGGGTTGCCGCCAGCAGTTATTCCAGCCATTCCAGTTGCAGTTGCTCCAGCTGTTGCAATTGTTCCAGCCCCAGTTGGGACGGCAGCAGTTGTTCCAACCGCTCCAGTTGCAATTGTTCCAGCTGCCCCAGCCACAGTTACATCCCCACATGTTCGTCACCTTTCGTTTGGCAAAATTGGACTTGCTGGTACATTATATGCAGGGCTGCTTGATGCGTTACACGCCGAACCCGCCACCCACGCCCAGCACCTGCCCGGTGACGTAGCTCGCCTGCGCGCCGGCGAAAAACGCAACTGCGTCGGCGACATCCTCGGGTGTGCCGAGGCGACCTGCGGGGACTTGCGCCGCAAGCTCGGTTGGGTCAAGGTGAGCGTTCATGGGGGTGTTGATGACGCCCGGCGCAACGCAGTTGACGGTCACGCCGCTGGGTGCGACTTCTTGCGCCAGGGCGCGGGTCAGACCAATCACGGCGGCTTTCGCGGCGCTGTATGCCACTTCGCAGCTCGCGCCCTGCACGCCCCACACGGAGGATATGTTGATGATGCGACCGCGCTGTTGGCGGATCATGTGCGGCAGCGCGCGGCGGCAGCACAGGAATATCGCCCGCACGTCGATGGCGAACAGGTCGTCGAACGCCTCGGTGGAGGTGTCGGTGATGAGCTGCTGGGGCAGGGCAATGCCTGCGTTGTTGATGAGCACATCGACGCCACCAAGGCGCTGCTCCGTTTGGTGGAACAGCGCCTCGATTTCGGTTTCATTGCGCAAGTCAGCTTGGATGCCTGCGGGCACGGGCGTGCTGCAATAATGCCGCACCACTTGCATGCCTTGTTGTTGCAGCAGCGCTGCAATGGCGTTGCCAATGCCGCCGCTTGCGCCGGTGACTAACGCGATAGGGTGTTGGTTCATGGGTTAAAACAGGCCGTCGAACAGACCGCCGCCGTCGCCGCCCATGCCTTCCATCAGGCGCATCAGCTCGGCCATGGGCATGCGGCTCATGCCTTGGGTGGTGAACAGGTTTGCGGGCGGGTTGCCGTGGAACACATCCACTTCGATAATCGAGCGGTTGCCGTCGGGCATCACGGTTTCCATGCGCACCAGTTGACCATTGTGGAAGAAGAAGGTGTTCACACCGGCTTCTTCGTTGGCGATGGAAGCAGACAGATATTCGCGACCGCCTTGGGTGATGCGGGTGGCGTTGAGCACGTCGGGGATTTCCAGGTCGCCCATTTGCATCACGTCAAAGTCTTCCAGATCCATCGTGGGCATTTCTTCGCCAAAGAAGTCAATCATGTCGGCAAAGCTTAGGAAGTTGTTGCGCTGCGGGAAGGCGATGATCGGACCTGCGGGGTCAAGAATCATGCGCATTTGGTTGCCGAATGTGCCGTTGAAGATAGCGCCTTGAATGCGGCTTTGCCCAAAGTCAAAGCTACCATCGCTGGCAAGCATTTCGTTCCAGTTCACGTGTTGTTCAAGCACAGCACGCTGACCGTCGCTGGCAATGGCGATGGGCGTGTTGTTGCTTGCCGGTGCCATGTCGTTTGCGGGCATGCTGGAACGACCGCGCAGATAGAATCTGCCGCTGCCCAAAATGTCAATGGTGTTGCGCAGCAGGGGATACACTTCCGCGTCATCCGCGGCAACGCCTGCGCCCATCACTGCAGGCGGCGGCAACACAGGACCGTCTTCCACAACATATGCTGCCCATTCATCCGGCACGCGCATCATCATAGTTGCGGGGTCAAGGTCATAGCGATTAATGAGTGCTTGGCGCTCTGCGGCAGACAGGTCGTCGGGGCTCATCCCCGGAGCCAGAGGGGTGGGGACATAAATGGGTGTGGGGCGGTTGATATCGCAACCTGCCAGCAAGGTGACACTGATTGCGAGTGCGGCGAGGACTGCGATGATATGCTTTGCTTTCATAGTAAACTCTCCTTTACCTCATTGTGTGTGGTTATGCCGTGGTTATGCATTGAACAGGCGAACAAACCAGCCCATCGGCACATACAGCATCCAGCCAGCGCTGAACAAGCGTGCAGGCGGGTTGCCAGAGAAGTGATGCACAACAATCACGGTGTTGCCTTCGGGCATTTCGCTAACGATGCGGCGAAGTTGGCTGCTGCGATAGAAGAAGTGCGTGTAGCCGCCGTCTGCGTTTTCAAGTGTCACTTGCAGGTAGTTGCCTTCGGCGCGCGCGGCGAGGTCTGCGGCTGCGGGAATGTCCAAGTCGCCCAGATCAACCAGATCAAGGGCTTCAAGATCCAGAATCGGTGCGTCGCCCATGTCTTGCAGGCTGAAGAAGAAGCGGCGGTTGGGGAACACAACGCGGGGGTCATTGTTTTCGCTCACCATCATGCGCACACGGTTGCCGAACACAAGGCGCATGAAAAATCCGCGGAAAAAGCCGAGCTCGCTGCTCCAGCTCACGTTTTGCTCAACGGTCACACGGCCGGCATCGGCTGCGATCACGACGTCGGCGGTGCGGGGGGGCAGCACGTTGAACAGACCGTCGTATTGCACGGGTTGGGTGGCGGTGCCACGCAGGTAGTACGAGCCCGAGCCGAACACGTTGAGTGTGTTGGTCAGCAGTGCGTGACCTTGTGCTTGCAGTTCAGCGTCGGCAGAAAGCACGGCAACGGCAGGTTCGGCTATGTAGTCGGTGTCGTAGGTGTAGGCGGCCGCGGTCACAGCAACGAGGCTCAGCAGCATGGCAACGGCCAGCAGGGTGGATAAGACTTTCTTCATGGTGATGTTCTCCTTACAATTTTCATCATATTGGTAAACACGGCAGCAATGGTTGCGGCAGTGTTGGGCCCGAGGGAATTGGTTTCTTCGTAGTGTTTGCGGTCGTGGCGGTCGCGCCCGCCGTCGATATAGGGCGTTTCGTTGTGCAGATGCCAGTCGTTCGGCGGCACCACATAACCCGTCATGTCGTTGACCAAGTTGAAGATAAGCAGGTCGGGGTTTTGCGCAATCTCGCACAGCGGCGCGGGGTTGACTTCGCCGCCCAGCCCCGTGGCGCTTTCGTCTGCGCTCAAGTAGCCGCCATAGGCGAGCTCCGGGAATAGCTCGCAGGGCAAAAACAGCATCTCCAAGCCGCCCAAGTTCAGGTAAGTCATCTCCGTCAGCAGGCTGTAACCCAAGTTGCTGTTGCCAACGTTGAAGCGCTTGTTGGTTTTAATCAGCCCCAGCTTCACCGCCGTCATCAGCATGATGTTCTCGGTTTCACAGTAGTAGGGCTGGCGCAGCAAGTCTAGGTAGACCGGCAGCTCGCGGTCGTTGTGGATGGCGCAAGCGGCATCCGCAAGCATGTGTCCGCAGGTGATGGTGGACTGGATGTTGTCTTCGTGCAGCTCTTTGGGGCGAATGAGTCCGCCGATACAGCCAACGAGGAACAGGCTTTCCGCACCCACTAGCTCCGCAATGTGTCGCCGCATGTAGCAGGGGAAGTCGGCGCTCACCAGGCTGTTTTTGCCCAGCAGAGATTCGCTGTGGCTGGCGAGGTTCAGCAGCCAAGTTTCGGCACTGCCATCGTGCGGCGCAAAGCGCAGCCGGGTGAAGGTTTTGCTCCACACTTGCGGCGGGCGGCTGTCGCGCAGCACATCGGGCGCTTCAATCGTGCCGTGATAGAGCTTGCCGGGCTTGCGGCTCGCGTGAGCCTCGCGAATCACTTGCTGCACGCCTGCATGCACGATGGTCATGTACTTCGGGTCGCGCCCGCTTTTGGGCAGCGGGCCGAGCACGCGCTTGCCCCAGTAGCCCAATGTGTCGATGCCTGCATGGTTGTGCGTGCTGCCGATGAACACGCCTCTGCAGCCCATGTCATCAAGCTCGGTTTGCATGGCGGCCACAATGGCATCGCAGTCGTAGCTGCTCATACCCACGCTGTCTACGCTCACCACCGCCACGCCGCCGCGTCCGGTGCCGTCGTCGATCCACATGGCCGAGCAGGTCATCGGGTCGAGCACATCCGTGGCGCGGTTGTTGTTGCGATAACCCGCCACCCAGTAGGCGGTGTCGCGCAAATCATCAGGCATGATGTTCGCCTTGGCAAAGCCCACGGTGTAGTGTTCGCCGGGCTGGATGTGTTTGTCATAAACCGCTTCGGGCAGGGCAGGGGCGGGGTGTTTGCGACCGTGTTTGCGCGCGCCCTTGGCGGTTTTGCGCTGCACAAACTGCACCAGATTGCTCACTGCGCTCATCCTGCTCGCCCTCCCTACACCGCTTTGTACGCCTATTATAACAAAATTCCTTGCGCTTGGCAAGGGGTTGCGCGCTATTTTACGAACTGTACACAGAAAAGCAGCAAAATGCACCGAAAAGCGGGCGGTTGTATGCATTTCGTTCACAGAATTTGGGGCACGAGCGCTTTAGCGTGGTAAGTCTTCAACCAAGCTCGGCACAAACGCATCCTACGGTGTGTCTTTGTCCAGCTTCAGCCAGCCGATTAGTCCCATGATATTGATGACCGTGGCCGTGCAGGTGATGAGCAGGAAGTTGAAGTTCATGGGATCTTGCAGCGTTGCCAGCAGCCAAATCACTGCCGACACCACGTTGCCGGTGATGTGCAAAATCCAGTTTTCCACGTAGCGCTGTTGCAGCAGCAAAAGCGCCGGCATGAACATCGCGAGCGTGAAGGCATCCAGCGCCGGTTGTGCGCTGCCGGTTGCTCGCAGGATGAAAAAACCGCCGCAGAACACCGCAGCGCTGGCAAGCACCGTGAGCGCCCACTGCTTTTTGCTCAACCGTTTGATGGTGACAGTGCTGCCATCGCCGCTTTTGTGGCGACCCCAAGCGATGAAGCTGATGAGGTAAACCGGCGCGGCAATCAGCCCGTTGAACACCGCAAGACCATACACCTCGCGCGAGAAAAACAGCAGTCCATTGCCCGCGCAAAAGGGGACACCGAAGGCCGCACCCAAGCGTCTGCCGCCTGCGAGCAGCATCAGCGTGACCACAGAAAACAGCGCCAGCAGCAGCTCTACCCACGGCTGTTGGGTGATGAGCGCGCCAGCGACCAACACAGGCATTGCAACGCAGATGAAAATAAATTGCCAACGGCGAAACCCGAGAATCGATTGTTGTTTACTCATCCTACCATTATACCGCACTTGGACGAGTTTGTCAATCAAAAACACCGACCACGCAAGCGTAATCGGTGAGTTTTTTGTTCATGCGCTAGCAGCCGCCTGTTTCTATATACCAACAGAACAGGTGCCCGGCAATGCGCCCGCCAACAAAGGCCAAAAGCACAAGGAAGATGAAAAGGATAATGCTGAACAGCGGGATGAGAATCCACCACCACCAGCCGCGACCACCGCCTGGGACGTAGGGTGAGTAGGGCGGGTCATACTCAAGGATGATTTCCAAATCAAGCTGATACCAAGTGTACAGATGGTTCGCGCCCACGCTGGTGTCGAGCGTGTCTTGCGTGTCGTCAATGTGGAACGGCCATGTCCATTCCAACAGGAAAGCACGCGATTGCCCGCCAAGCAGCACGCCTTCTTCTTCAAGCGCGCTAAACGGCATCCAAGTGCCGCCGTCCAAGCGATACAGCAGGGGCAGGCGGTCATAGTGTCCGCGGGTGTCTGCGCCGCGGGTTAAGCGAAAGAGGTACGCGACCTCAAAATCTTCATGGTTATGCAGCGTGAACGCATAGCTGCCGATGCTGCCCGGCACGAAAAACTCGCTGCCGAATACATCAACTTGCGT